>JACNIV010000020.1 GCA_014382915.1 Candidatus Cloacimonadota bacterium
AAGAATAAATTGGATGAAGATGGTAATGAAAAAAGTGTTCTGTATATCTATCTTCATTTGGAACACGTTACTATAATTACCTAAAAGATGTAAAATAATAATTGCCTGTAAAATAGAAATGATAAAGATCAAAATGATCAGCAGACGGATTTTACCTGTAAAAGAAAGTCTCATTTTTCTATCCTTTTTTAGATGTTTCTTTTATAAGATCATCTATTTTAGTTTTGGGACCGATAAGCACCAGAACATCATCTTCGTTCACTACATCATTTGCCCCGGGCATATCGTTTATCCTTTTTTCGATGATATTTTCTCCCCCTTCCGTAACATTTTGAGAAGTATATTTTATAGCTACTATATTTACGCCTTTTTCGGTGGGAAGAGCAAGTTCTTGAAGTGTTTTACCAATCCAGATATCGGGAATAGCCAGTTCCACGACGCTGTGTCCGCTGGAAAGATCGATATATTCCAACACACTGCTGGAGATCAGAGAATTTGCCAACTGTTTTCCGATCTGTTCTTCTGGAAAGATGATATTCTGAATTCCCAGCAATTCCAGAATACGGGCGTGTACTTTACTGTCTACTTTCGCATAAATATTGCTTACGCCCAGTTTTTTGAGAATAACACTGGTAAGAACACTTACCTCAATATTGTTACCTATCGCCAGGATAACTGCATCTACATCCTGTATCCTGTTTGCTTTCAGCGATTTTTCGTCAGTGCTGTTCATATTAATGGCAACACTTACTCTCCCGCTGATCTCGTCTATCAGTTCCTGGTTATTATCTATGACAATAACTTCCGCTCCTTTATCAAAGAGCGTTGTTGCCACATTCATCCCGAATTTACCAAGCCCGATAACTGCAAATTTCGCCATATCGACTCCTTTATTTCTTAACCAATACTAATTTTTTCCTCTGTATATGTAAAGTTAGATTTTAATTGCGTTGCAGAAATTGCAAAAATAAGAGTAAGAGGTCCTACCCTTCCCAGGTACATTAATAGAATAATAATAAGCTTTCCAAAACCCGATAACATCGAGGTTATACCCATGGAAAGCCCCACAGTTCCGAAAACTGAAAATGCTTCAAAAATGATCTGTTCAAAACTGAATGGCTCGATGAGTAGTAATAAGAAAACCATAAATACAACGAAAGCAAGGGAAGCTGTTACCAATGCCATAACAAGCCTGATAATTGAGTCAGAAATTTTCCTCTTAAAAATATTAACATCCTTATTCCCCCTGAATAAAGCAAGTACAGATACAAATACCACAATCAGAGCAGTAGTTTTCACTCCACCACCAGTAGAGCCAGGCGAAGCTCCTACAAACATTAAAATAATCGATGTAAAAACAGACCCTTTGCTGAGATTAACTGTATCGATTGTATTAAATCCTGCTGTTCTGGTAGTTACCGACTGAAAATAGGATGCATATAATCTTTCAGTCAGATTGAAGCCCTTCATCTCATTGTTATATTCACTAATGAAATACGCAACCGTTCCTGCTATGAGTAAGATCAATGTACAGGTAAGCACTATCTTGGTATGCAATGTGAGCCTTGATATTTTAAACTTATTTTTAGTCAATTTCCTGATATCTACCATTACCGGGAAACCAATACCGCCAAGAATTATTAACGAAGTTATCACAAAATTAATATTGAAATTCGATTTGAATCCCATAAAGCTATTCTGGTAAAGGCTGAATCCTGCATTACAGAACGCAGAGACAGAGTGAAAGATAGAATAGTAGATGGCTTTATTGGGTGCATACATTTCAGAAATATATGTGAAATACAAAATCACTGCACCAAGAAATTCAAAAATGATAGTTACGAACAATATACTTTTAACCAAGTTTATCATATTCAGTTTGGAAGATTCGCCTACAACATTCTGGATAAGAGATTCACTTTTAAGGCTTAGCCTTTGTCCCAGCATGATAGCAAAAGCACTTGATATGGTCATTATTCCCAATCCACCGATCTGGATAAGGAACAGGATAATGAGTTGCCCGAACATGGAGAAATGAGTGCCTGTATCAAAAACAATGAGACCTGTAACACAAGTAGCAGAAGTGGAAGTGAACAATGCATTCAAAAGAGACGTTTCTTTTCCCGGAATTGTTGCTACCGGTAACATCAGAAGCAATGCACCTACAAATATTGCGGCAAAGAAACTTAGAAGTACAAGAACGGGTGGATTATCAGAAAACTTTTCGATGACCGTACCTTTGTATCCTTTTGCAGATATCATACGGAAAAGATAAAAAGTCTGCCTGCCGATAAGATAAAACTGAAAAACCTTATCAGAGCCTGCTACGAATAATCCGATTGCCACAAACAGCAGATCAGGTAACCTGTTTAGCAAACTATTAGCTGTTATGCCTATACTGAAGAATCTTATTAAAATAAAGAAAAGGAAGAAGTAGATAGATATTTGCGTATATTGCTGAAGAAAATGGCTGTCTACTTGCACAAGTCCCAGGAACAGGAATTGCAGATTGGCCAGTGCAATTACATTAAGAATATAGTACGATATTTTCTCGATAAATGAAAGTAAGTTCGGTTTTTTCATGAATGGTTAACCTGTTTATTCAACACCAAGCTTTGTAATGATCTCATTATGAATCGACTCTACGGGCTGATCGGCATTTACGGTGCTTAAAAGCCCCTTTTCTGCATAATATTCAATAACCCGATTTGTTTCATTATGGAATTTTTCTATCCTTTTTCTGATAGCCTCTTCGGTATCATCATCTCTTATCACCAATTCACCACCGCAGACATCACATACTCCTTCTTTTTGCGGTTTTTTAAAAAGTATATTATAATCTCTTTTACATACAGCACAGTTTCGCCGAGCCATCAATCTTTCCACAGCTTTGTTATCGGGTAGTTCGAGTAACACAACCCGTTGAATACTAAAATTCTCCTGTAGAAAACGAACCTGTTCCATATTCCTGGGAAAGCCGTCCAATATAAAACCATCTACAGCTTTATCCAATGCATCCTTTACAATTAAAAATACATATTTATCGGGAACAAGTTCACCTTTATCTATGAACTTTTTAGCCGCTAATCCCAGTTCGGTAGCAGCTTCTATATTTCTTCGGAAAAGATCACCGGTGGTAATATGTTCCCATCCATATTTTTCATTAAGTAATTTTGCCTGAGTTCCTTTACCACTCCCTTGAATCCCGATAAGAATAATATTCATTTTATTCACCAACATCGAACCTCAATCACTATTTCAATACGGCGAAAATTATTATTTCACAGTTTGTCGTCAAGTTTTAACATTACTCATTGTATTTAAATAGTAACGATTAATTAATATTATTTGTGATACTCGATTAAGAATAATTCCATAATTTCACAAAATATTTGACCATTTTATGTGTTTCTCTGAAGTTACTTCTATGCAAAAAATGATAATAACGGGATCAAATGGTTTTGTGGGTAGTGCACTGGCTAATAAGTTAAAAGAGAATTATAAAATTACATGCCTGGTGAGACATGGTTCCAATATAAGTTTACTACCTGAAAATATCGAAATAAAATACATAGATTATAATAATACCGTAGCAATTATGAGATTATTGCGTGAACAAGATGTTCTAATTCATACTGCAGCTTTGACCCGGGCAAAAAGCTGGCAGCAATTTAAGAAAATCAATATCGACCTAACAGAAAAACTGATAGAAATTTACAATCAAACTACTTCATTGAAGCAATTCATTTTTATAAGCAGTCAGGCTGCGGCAGGACCGGCAGCGGACAAAAGCACGCCTAAGCTGGAATCTGACGAATGCCACCCTGTAACCATGTACGGAAGAAGCAAACTCCTGGCAGAGAACCTGATCAACGAAAAAGCAGAAAAACCCTGGACTATTATCCGCCCGGTATCTGTTTTTGGTCCCGGTGATAAGGATTTTCTACAATATTTCAGATTAATAAAAAAACATCTGGCAATGTTCATCGGTTTCCGAAAGAAATATTACAATTTCATCTTCGTTGATGATCTTATAGAGATGATATCTAAAACGATTAATAATGAAAAAGCATATAATGAAACTTTTTTTGCCAGAGGAACAGATACGCTTTCAATACAGCAGTTCGTTCACAATATTGAAAGTGTAATGAAGACCAGGGCTTTACATTTACACATCCCTCAGTTCCTGCTCTGCCCCATTGCTGTGGTTTCTGAAATGCTAACAGTTTTTTCGCATCGCCCGCCTATTGTTAACAGAGAAAAAATTAAAGAATTTAAGCAAGACAATTGGATAGTCAGCGGTGATAAAGCAAAAAAGATATTGGACTTTGAAACTTCCGGAAATATGCTGGATAAACTAAAAACAACTTACCAATGGTATAAAAACAAAGGATGGATATGATGACAAGAAAAGAAGTGAAAATTGGATTAATTATTTACCTTGTTTTATTTATCATGCTACCGGTTATCTGCCAGGCACAAAATGAAATTATAGAATCCGAGACAGTGATCGATTCACTGGAAATAGCACAACCTGTAAAAGATAGTCTGGAAATACCAGCAGATTCATTGACTGTCATCGAAGTATCAGCAGATAGCATTTACATTCCTGTCGAAGAAATTCCTGATACAATGAGAATAAGTTTGAAAGAGCTGAAACAGAGTTTGGACCAATACCTGGAAGATGTAAAAAATAATAAGGAAAAGCTGCAATTCCCTTTTATATTATATAATGAGAATTTTCACTTGAAAACACCGTTCGATCCCGGTATTCGATTTATCAAAAACGGATTTACAGTAATTCCTTTCAAAATTTCCAACCTGCACATCCTGCAGAATTATAATCCCTTTTTCAATACGGAATATAAACGTGGTTTTACAATATTTACGGAAAGTGACTACGATCTTCCTGTAGCGGTTTCGGAATCTTTCCTGTGCCTGGGAGAAGGCGATATGAACTACGCTTTTGTTTCTTTCACAAAGGGGAAAATCTTAGGTTTGAAGAACATAAATTTGAAAATTGATTACCTGGGACAGGAAGGGCAATGGCTGAGTGTAAATGAAAAATCACACAATTTCAATCTGCATCTATTTAGCAGCTATAATTGGGGTAAGTTACATTTATATCATACCACGATCGACCAGAAGATCAGCACGAACAAACTGGTTAACGCCCCCGAATTACCGGTAAGTAAAAGGATAAAGGATAAATTATCGGATACGGCAATTTTATTTGAAAATAAATATATTAATGTCGGTATGAAATATGAACGCTTAGAAACCGATACATTGAAACGTGAAATATCTGAAGTAATACTCTCTAAAAAGTTGGAATGGGGAACTCATCACATCAATGGCAATTATGAATATTTCATGAATAATACCGATGATACTGATTTCCACCTGCTAACGCTGGATCATCATTCGCAAATTGCTTTCCTTGATTTGGGTAACAGTGGTTATTATCAAGATGATGAGAATCATTTCTTTGCTTCTGAATTGGAATACACAGTACTGCAGGGCATTAATGTAGTTGTGGATTATTCTATTTTTAAATCTGAAAACATTTTCTTCTTCCAACCTGAAGAGCGAACCGGAACGGGACTTGTATTTGATCTTGCCTTCTTAAAAATAAAAGCTATTGCTGGAAAAGAAAACCTGAACGAAGAAAATACATATTTTGCAGAAACTACCAGCTATGCTGATCTTCATTATAATAGATTGCAGTTAAAAATGAAAAACTGGACTCTTTTCCGTGATATCGAGTTGGAAGAGCTTCCAATCTGGCAATGTCAAACTTCATTGGAATTTATTCTCAACCTGGAATATAATAATGCCATCAAGCTCGGGATAGAACATGTTTACACATCAGAATACAGTTATACTTGCGATAATAGAGATAAATTCAGTAATTTGGATGCCTGGCTTGCTTTCCAGGTTACCAAGCGCTTCGAGATAAAAATAGATGCAGTGAACTTGTTGAATATTGATCGCCTGTTTGCTTATCCTGTTTCGGAACAGCTTTCAGGACCACGGTTTAATGTAAATCTGCATTGGATATTCATTAATTGAGCTTAAGGAGAAAGAAATGAGTTTTATCAAAATAATACATTTTTTCATATTGCTTGTAGCAACTCTTTTTCTTAGCGTTGTAGTAGCCCTATTTCTGGGATATAATATGCTGAACATCCATCAGTTGGGCTTTCAATTTACTATCTTTGCTATCCTGGGAACTTTCGTATATTTCACCACAAAATATTTGAAGCTTACCGACACCTTGGTCGTTGTCTTTGCACTATCAATTATTTACTCTTTCATCCTGAAAAAAACTACCCTGCTGAATCAATTGGGAAGCTTTACTTTCCTTTGTTTGTACAGCTTTGCATTGTTCCTGGTTTTTACATTTATCTTTCGGTTAATCTGGAATTCCAGCATTCGTTATTTGCGTAATCTTTTTTTCAGTATCATAGCAACAGTTGGTTATACAGTAGTTCACATTGCTGTTCACCTACTTCTGGGAAAACCCTTAATCGGACAATTTATTGTTCATTACTTCACCAATGCATTTGTAATTATGATCACTATCAGTACAGGTTTTGTTCTTACAGAATTCATTATTTCAAAAATAGAAGTTATATGGAAAACACCCGAAAGGATAAAACCCAGAGAAGAAGAGGATGAAGAGGAAGAGTAAAATTTTTTTAATTTACAAACATTGTAAGCCTGAATTAATAACTATAAATACTACCCCCGATAAACTCTCTCAAGATGGAATTCGAGGGAACAAGATCATCCTGAATATTAAATATATGATCGAGAAGTCTCATTAATCTTTTTGCTTCCAGGTAGCTGGGGCAATAATCTGAGACACTCTTTAACAGCGGTTTTACGTATTTTTTAAGTACGCCCAGTTCATATGTTAGAATGCTATTGAACATAAAATCAGCATTTTCCTGGTAAGGGAAAATATTCGCATCCTCGCCTTCACGTACCGAATCCCACATCATCAATGTTTGTTCTGCTGTATGCCCACGATAATTGTAATCCCGTATTATTCTTCTAATTTTACGTGAATCGGTAGTTGGGATCCTGTTATGCGCATCGATGTTCAAATTATTCAAGGCACTCACATAAATCTTCAATTTCTGATTGAATGGTACTGAAGAGGTCAATTCGTCGTTCAGTCCGTGGATACCTTCCATAATGAGAATTTCATCTTCTTTAAGTTGCAGTTTTTTAAAACTTTGCTCCCTTACGCCGTTCATGAAATTATACTTGGGCAGTTCGATCTCTTTTCCATTCAATAAAGCTTTCAGGTCTTTGTTTAAAAGCTCCAGATCAAGCGCTTTAAAATTTTCAAAATCATATTCTCCGTCTTCCTTTTTAGGAGTATGACAGCGAGGTAGGAAATAATCATCCATACAAAGAATATGCGGATAGAGACCGTTCACTCTTAACTGTATAGAAAGCCGTTTGGCGAATGATGTTTTACCCGAAGAAGAAGGACCGGCAATGAGAACCAGTTTTACATCTTTTTTCCAGGTTATCTGGTTTGCAACATCCACGATCTTCTTCTCATGCAGTGCTTCCTCTATCTGTATCAAATCTGTTACCCTATAATCATTAATAGCTTTATTCAAACCGCTTACCATATTTACTTTTAAAATACTGAGCCACTTGTCATGTTCCTGGTGCATGGTAAAAAGATTTTTAGGAAACTTGAAGTTCTGCTTTACTTCTGGTTCA
>JACNIV010000021.1 GCA_014382915.1 Candidatus Cloacimonadota bacterium
TTTGGTTAAAGTTCCAAGTTTTTGCATAAGCCCATTCAAGATGCTTTTTTTTCCGATATAACGGGATTTGAGTTGCATGAGCTCATGCATCGAATCTGCTTTCTTAATTTCAGATCTGGCAGCTTCGAGAACTCTGGTTATTTCCTCTTTCACAACGATATCCTTTATTGTTGTTTCTTGGCTATATCACAAAGTTTAGTAAATGCTTCCATATCGTGGAATGCTAAATGAGCTAATACTTTTCTATCGATCTCAACTTCAGCTTTTTTCAGGCCATTAATAAGCTTGCTGTAAGTAAGATCGTTCAAATGGGCTGCAGCGTTTATACGGGTAATCCAGAGACTTCGGAAAACGCGTTTTTTTGCTTTTCTATCACGATAAGCGTACAACCATCCTTTTTCTACTGCCTGGCGAGCAGTTCTGTATAATTTGCTGCGTCCGCCAAAGTAACCTTTGGCTGCTTTAAGGTATTTCTTTTTTCTATTTTTTGCTGCTACATTATTTACCGAACGTGGCATGATATTTCTCCTTTATTTTATTATATCCCAAGCATGCGCTTCATCCTGGATATATCAGCTTGATTAACCAGATCAGATTTTCTCAAATTTCTTTTTCTTTTAGCGCTTTTCTTGGTAAAAAGATGACCTGCAAATGCATGTGATCTTTTAAGTTTTCCTTTGCCGGTGACTTTAAATCTTTTTGCCACCGCGCGACGTGTTTTAAGTTTTGGCATTATTCCTCCTGAATCTATCTATATTTTAACTTTCTTCCTGCTCCTGGTCGTCTTTTCCCAGAATCTTATCGATATCTTTTTTTGGATTGACTATCGTATAAATAGTTCTTCCCTCGCTTTTTGGTTGAACTTCAACATCAACCATTTCTTTAAGTTCTTCAAGTAAACGCTCCAGAAGTTTGTGACCAATATCTTTGTGGGCAAGTTGTCTTCCTCGGAATCTTACAGTTAATTTTACCTTATTATGTTGTTGTAAGAATTTCAAAGCATTATTTTTCTTAAAGTTGTAATCATGATCTTCTGTATTTGGACCGAATTTAACTTCTTTAGTTTGAACAATATGCTGTTTTTTTCTTGATTCTCGCATTTTACGTTCTTTCTGATAATGATACTGTCCAAAATCCATAATCTTGCATACCGGGGGATTAGCGTTAGGTGATATTTCCACAAGATCAAGATCTGCTCTTTCAGCTGTTTTTAATGCTTCTGATATTGGAACTACACCAACTTGCTTTCCATCTGCAGTGATCAACCTCACCGAAGATACTCTGATCTGTTCATTCATCCTTTCTTTCGGAATAGCAGGCTTCATTTTAGCTTTACTTCTACTTCTCCAGGCCAAAAAACCTCCTTTTATTCATAAAAAAATAGCGAGTGCAACCACCCGCTATAATGCTTATATAACAAACTTTCTTCATCTACTATTAAACCTTATCAAGTATTCCCTATTCTTGGAAACCGTAAGGTAGAAGCGGGTAGCTTCTTTTCAATACTATTCACAATTAAACTTCGTTAAAAATAAATCCGGCATAATTGAGTCAAGCTTTTTTCTTATAACCTATTAAAATCTGAAAGGTTAGTAGCTCATTTTTTGTAGAAATAAATTATTACACATAAATTCAGTAAATACTTACTTAAAACATATTAGTTTTTGATATATTAATAACATTAATAATAATATAGTTTCCGGGGCTTTTTGTCACAACTTGTCCGAATCTGACCCAATCAATTTTTCAAAAATGAAATTAACTTCGAAAGATACGTGAAATAACTGTAATTATAGCAAGCAGTTCCAAGAATTGCTTTGTTATAAATGGTGTTGGCATACCTTTTGCATAAATAAATTATTAAGAATAATTATGGCAAATGTAATTATTTAATTTGATCTTTATAAAAAAACAAAGTAGAATTCTGTTTTTTTTCAGAAGTTATTTTGAAAAATAGATAGGAAAATTATGATACACATTATGCGAATAATATTCACCAATAAGAAAAAAAAACTTGCCAATTTTCTTTCATATGGAAGTTAATGGCTAATAATTTAATTAATTAATTAAGAGGAGAAGAAAATGAAGAAGAAAGTAGTAGCTCTTTTTTTAACAGTCGTTTTTGTTTTGACTGCATTTAGTATGTATAGTATGGTAAGCAAAGTTCAAGCGGATAATGCCGCATCGATTCAATGCACAACCCAAGGCGATTTCATGCCGGCACCTTTTGAGGAAGTAACTGTAGAAAAAAGTTCAATTTCAAATAATCAAGATATGTTTTGCAGCATTCAGGGTGACATCATGCCTCCCCCGTTCGAGGATGATGAAGATACTACAACCAGTACCAAATAAAAAATAAATGGAGGATAAAATGAATAAAAATTTAATTGTTATCTTAGTAGTAGCTTGTGTTGTGTCGGTTTTGAACGTAGTAGCTGTGGTTAATAGCAAAAATGATGTATCTTTTCAATCTTTTGCAGAAAGCAAGGTTTGTAATGCACAAGGTGACTTCATGCCTCAACCTTATAATAATTTCTTAATTGCACCTATTTCACCGGTTAAAGAAAGTGTTCTGTTTTGCAGTATTCAAGGTGACATCATGCCTCCCCCATACGAAGAAGATGAAGATAAAGCATCCAGTGGTAATTAGAATTTCATTAGAAAGCCTATTAAATGATTGAATTTATACAGCAATATGGCGCAGCTTTACTCAGACCACTTGTAATAATAGGATGGATTTTTGTATATAAGAAAAATACCAAATATACATATTTAACAAGTTTTTCTTTAAAATATTTTATTTGTTTTTTTCTGATCTTTATCATCTGGAATATATTCGCTTTTAGTTTTTCTTCAAATGTTCTAGTTGCACGTCTTATCTTTCTTTTCTTCTGGATATTAATAAGCATTTACGAATTCTACTATATCTTAAAAGCCCTTTTTTTATCGTTTAACGCTGAAAAGAAACATAATGATATTTTTGTGATAACCTTATCAGTTTTGGCAATTCCAGTCATTCTGGCTGCAATATTGTGCCATACAAATAAAACCTACAACCCCGTTAATACTACCGATTTCTATAATATGATCCTGTTAATGCTTGGAACAGTTATTGTATTAAAGAATCTATTATCCTACGAATCTTTCATGGAAAACATTGAATCATTCTTTATTTATTCAGGATTTGTTCTTTATTTTGGATTGCATATATTAGCCAGCAATGTTATTCCTTTTGGATTCAGACAGAATTGGTTTTTTGCTCAATATGCAACATTAATAAGTTTAATTTATTGGTTAGGGAGTGTATACTTTATATGGAAAATCAGATCCAGACTTTCGTCCTGATATCATCGGTTTTCTTAGGTATTTTCGTACTAATAACCGTATATTTGATCATAAAGCTTAAACTGAATGATATTCTTCTAAAAAAATCTGAAGAAAAACTACAAAACTTTAATGATACCTTACAATATATGGTAGCCGAAAAAACAGAAGAATTACAGAAATCCGAGAAAAAATTCAGACTACTCTTCGAATTATACCAGGAAGTATTAGAGAATTCTCCAGCCGGGATAATTAAACTTGATAAAACCTTGAAGATAGAATATTGGAATCCGGAAATACAGAATATTCTTAATTCACTTTCACAGGATAAAATCTCACTCGAAGGAAGGAACATCAATGATATTGCCGAATTCAAAACTCAAAAAATGGATGATCTTTATAAGGAATTATACAATAGAAATGATATCGTTTCCGAAATTGAATTGAATGGCTATAAGAAAAAGATATATATGGAAGTAAAAGGTGTACCAATTTCCGAAAACGACAAATTCTCCGGAGCAGTATTGGTTCTTAATGACATCACAAAAAATATAACCGCCGAAGAAAAACTAAAACAAAGCTTTGAGATGTTAAAAAAATCAACAGAGGATATTATTCAAGCAATGGCTTCTACATCCGAAATGCGTGATCCTTACACAGCCGGTCATCAGAAGCGAGTTCGTGAACTGGCTATTGCTATTGGCAATGAGATGAAAATTTCCAAAGAACAATTGGAAGGTGTTAAATTTGCCGGTATTGTACATGATATCGGTAAAATATCTGTTCCTTCCGACATACTCTCTAAACCAGGGAAAATAAGTAACACAGAATTCGAAGTTATTAAAGGCCATAGCCAGACAGGATACGATTTACTTAATAAAATTGAATTCCCCTGGCCTATTTCGGAAATTGTTTACCAGCATCACGAAAGAATGGACGGTAGCGGTTACCCCAGAGGATTAAAGGACGATGAAATTCTGCTCGAAGCACGAATCCTGTCTGTAGCAGATGTAGTGGAAGCTATGACATCTCATAGGCCATACAGAGCTGCTTATGGCATCGAAAAAGCTCTCGAGGAAATTGAAAAGTATAAAGGAAAATACTACGATCCAAAAACTGTTGACGCCTGTTTTAATCTGTTTAAAGAGAATAAATTCGTTTTTTCCAATAATTGATGAGAATTAATATAGTATCTATATTCGTTATAATCATATCTTTTTTGATGGGCACTACAACACTATCGGCGCTGGATATCCCATTTTCTGAAAATGAAGTTAAACTTCCTGAAAACCAGATCACAGGTCTGGTGACTGTCAGTCCACCCGATTCACTAAACTGTCCACTCGAGACAAATACCTGGCTCTGGCATGATGGTAAAAATCTCTATCTTCACATTGAAGCTGAAATAGATGAGAATTTTGAAACTGGAAATTATACGAATTACGACATATATCCGGGAGCCGATTATTTGTGTATCCAGCTAATAACAGATCCAAAAAGTTATTATGCTTATGGTTTTTATACCTACCCATTTGAAAATAGAATAGATTTCATTAGAACTTCTTCTTTAGGTATAGATAAAACATGGAACAGCAATTATGAATATATCAGCAGCTTCAATGACACACTTTGGACTGTATCAATGAAGATTCCCTTTAAGAATCTGCGTTTTTTTGGAAATCCACCATACAATTGGAAAATAATCCTGACACGATATACAAGATATAATAAGCAATTATTCAGCAAGCCGTTCCTGATAACCAAAATGGGAAAAGATTACTTTCATAAAGCACTGGATATTAAAATTGATCATCCTATCGAAAAAAACAAGAATTTTTATATAAGACCTCATACGATTTTTATATATGATCTAAAAGATAATGAAACTAGTTTTGATGAAGAAAATATAGGTTTTGATTTTTCTTTCAATCCTTCATTTTCAACAAAATTTAAATTAAGTTTTCTCCCCGATTATTCAGATGTTCCAATGGATAACGTAAAGGATATTTATAATTCCAAATACCCTCCCAGTTATGAAGAAAATCGTTATTTCTTTATTGAAGATTTCAATGTGCTTGGCGTAGATGACAACTTATTCCATTCAAGACACATTGTTCAACCCAAATATGCTCTCAAGTTTACTTCAAATGCTGAAAATTATTCATTCGGTGTACTTTCTACTATGGATAAACTAATTGAAGGAACTTATACTATTGTTAATGAAGATTCTTCTGTAACTGAAAAAACAGAGATTATTAATCCCGATGATATTTACAATATTATTGCTTATCAACCTATCTGGCAGAATTTCCGATGTCAATTTACTTTAATGAGTAGAATGAACGAAGATTATTATGACAAATCGCTGGAAAAAATAAGAAAAAATTATCATAATGAAGTCCTTCACTTGGAACCTACCTGGGAATTCAACAGGAATCATTTCATCTGGTTAGATATGAACCTTTCTTATCTCAATTTAGAAGAAGATACAAAAAAAGGATATTATGGCAAGATAGGATACAGCCGCAGGAATAAAGATTTTTACTTTTCTATTTCTGCCCAAAAGATGCAGAAGGATTATGCTGTAGATATGGGTAATATCTATGAGGATGATTTTTACGGTTGGAATATTAATACTTATTATTCAAAAGATATTAATAATTATATTTTCAGAGAATTAAACACGACCATCAATCTCAGTGAAGAGATAGATAATCAGATTGATATTCTACTGGAGAGGTATTCTTATTTGAACATGGAACTGGAAACAAATTATAATTTTAAATTCGATTTCGACTACGTGCATGTAAAAGAATATTTTAATGCTGTTAATAAATATTTCGGAAAGACACGAACGGGATTTCGCTTTACATGGGACAAGATAAGCTGGTTTGAACAGCATATAGGTATTAATCTCTTCAGATACCTTGTTTACGAACTTAGCAATATATATGATGGAATTTATTTACAATATAGCCTTTCAGGTGTTCTGGATAAATATGTTTCTTATACATTTAGTGTTGATTATATAAAGTATTCGGATCTTCCTGAATGTATTTTCGTTGATGATGAATATTACCTAGGTAACTTTGATATTACTTATAATCTATCTAATAAATTATCTTTAACAAACGGACTTCGTTACGATAACAATGATTCGTACCATAAAGTTAACAATGTGTGGGGATTTTATTCTGAATTTATCGGATTCTTTTCAAATCTCAGTTGGGAATTTAAAAGAGACTGTTATATCTATTTTGGTTATAAAGCTTCACTTAATAAAATTGATAACTCTTATCAAGAGGATTATCAAAAATTATATACTAAAATTTCATATAATTTTTAAAATAAATAAATCTTTCTTTCTAAAAATCAATTGACATTCACTTCCAACATAAAAAAAAGTTCGCTTAATTTTTATTGAAAATTAGGGAGCATAAAATACAATGAAAAATAAGAAAGCAATTGATGAAATTATTGGTAAATATATTGGCAGAAAAGGCTCTCTTATACCTCTTTTGCAGGAAGTGCAAACTATAGAAGGTTACCTGGCAAAAGATACAATGCGTTATCTCTCGGAGAAAACAGATATAAATATTGCTCAAATCTATGGAGTAGCAACATTCTATACCATGTTTCATCTTCAACCTCAGGGTAAACATATAATACGAGTTTGCAAAGGAACAGCCTGTCATGTATCAGATGCAAACTCCATTCTAAAGGCAGTCCAGAACAACCTGAAACTTACTGATGGAGAAGATACAACCACCGATAAATTATTCACAGTAATGGAGGTTGCCTGTCTTGGTTGTTGCAGCCTGGCTCCGGTTATCATGATAAATGATAATACTTATGGAAAACTAACGCCGGAAGCTATTGAAGAAATAGTGAAAAAATACAATTAAGGGGGATGATTTGGAGCTGACAATCAAAGTAGGACTTGCAAGCTGTGGATTGGCAGCAGGAGCCGGAGAAGTTTACTCGACGATTGAAAAATATCTTAAAAAATCAAAAATAAAAGCTGAACTGAAAAAAACCGCCTGTATTGGCATGTGTTTCGTTGAACCGTTAGTTGAGATATCTTCCGAAAATGGCAACACCGTAACTTATGGTGATGTGTCCCCAGAAAATATTATCGAATTAATTGAAGCATATGCTAAAGAGAAACCAATAAATAAAAACGTAATCCTTTCCAATATATTGGAAGGTAGCGAGAATGAAAAACTTAATAATCAGACACGGATCGTGCTCCGGAATTGTGGTATCATCGATGCGGAATCTATAGAAGATTATTTAGAAAAAGACGGTTACAAAGCACTTGAAAAAGTTGTATCCTCGATGTCCAAAAAAGATATTATTGAAGAAATAAAAAGATCCTGTTTACGCGGACGTGGTGGAGCAGGATTCC
>JACNIV010000022.1 GCA_014382915.1 Candidatus Cloacimonadota bacterium
TCCTTAAAAAATTAATATCAAAAGTTGTGGTTATTTTTTTTGCGTCAAGGAATAAAAACTTCGGAAGTTTATCTCAATTGATAAAAATCCTTCTCACTTGCAAAGGAACATCCCATGCAGCTTGCAGAGCAGGAATTGCATTCGGTGTGCAATTTCTGAATATATCCTTTGCGAACCAGTTCTTGCAGCATTGCTTCCATGGCGCTCTCATCTGTTTTGAAATGGATGGCAAGGTTTGAAAGGCTGATTATTTTTCGTTCTTTGAATAAATCTATTATTTTACGAAGCATGGTTTTTAACCCCCTTTAATTCCCCCTTAAAAAGGGGGATTATTGGGAATTTATTTTATCAAAATCTTTTCAGCGGTCTTTCGGGGGATAATGTAACGGGATTCACCCACAGCAACGATAATATTCGGATCATCAAACTCATTTTTTTGTACGGAGATAATACTTCCTGCGTAGATTCCCATTTCGATAGTTTTTTTATCGGGATTGAATTTTACGATATATTGATTGCCTGGTATTGCTCCATTGAGGTTAACAGGTGCTCTGCGATTGCGTCCGTGACGACCACCGTGCATTCTTTTTTCTCTTTTCCTGCCGAATCTTTTCCCCATTCCGAACATTTATGCTCCTTTTATTGAAGAAACTAATTCAAATTCACTCAAATGCAAATGGTGTCAATTTTAAATTCATAGAACCTTTTTTTTAGAATCAACACAAAAACTCCTCGATATCTTTACTTTCTTGATAGAACTACCGCCCAGCTCAAAGCGATTTTCGGTCTTTCAACAACCTTGAAACCGATCTTTTCCGCAGCAGATATTGTCTCATCGAAAAAGGATAATGAAACATACATTTTGGGATCGGCAAGAAACAATACTCCGCCAGGTTTTAGAAGGCTGTGTATCTGTTTCAGTAAATTAAGGGCATCCGGTGTTTCGTGGATCAACCAGAAAGCAAGAGCGAAATCGAGTTTGTCTTCAATACCGATCGTATCAGCAGAACACTAATGAGTTTCAATAATATCGGCAACGCCTGCTTTTTGGGCACGTTTCATCAATCTGTCCAGCATTCCTTTTTGCATATCTACAGAATAAACCTTTCCTTTCTTGCCGACCATCTTCGCCAGACCGATAGAAAAGCAGCCAAACCCACAACCGATGTCAATTACGCTCATTCCTTCTCGCATATATTCTTTGAACATTTTCTTTGGATTATGAATGAGCTTTCTTAAGGGATTATCAAATGTATGAGCCATCCAAACCGGACAGACGTGATCTTTAATTTTTTTCATTGTTTTTTCTTTTAATTAGCCACAGAGAACACTGAGAAAATATTCAATATTAAATTTTCAATATTAAATAGAATACGGTCCCGGAATCAGTCTCCAGCCCCAGATATATTCCAGAACGCTCCAGGCAGTTAGAAGCCCGAAATACGACCAGAACATTATTGAATGAATCTGCTTGCTTTTCCTTGCTTTATAAATAGAAAGTCCTGTTAAAATTATGAAAACTGCGAACATTATGTATGTTGTGAAATGAGTTCGGGAAAGCACTTCATATTGGAAGATCATTATGTAATGCATCGACCAGATCAACAGGAAACTGGAAAGGGAGAATTGAACAGGAATCGGTAAATGCTTTCTTAAGTTCAGGAATAGAAAGATCATTAAAGCCAAGACTGGCAGGAAATTCCAATGTGCAATTTCCACTGTTGCATCTTTAATATACAGATCAGCATTTTCCAGAAATTCACCGAAAAATCCCCAGAGAGAGATTCCGCTGGTGATTGCCAGAAGATTGGAGTAGAAATTCTTTCTTTCATCCAACACCGGGACGGCGTTAACAGAATCAGAATGGTTCAATCGAGACGATTGAACCAACGGAGTATTCTTTTGTGATTTAAGAAACAGAAAAATTCCAACAAAAAGCAGAATGAAACCTGCAAAAAGATAGGGAATGTTTCCCGTTCGATTCGTAAAAACCAGCAGCATATAAGTAAATCCGAAGAATAATAATGTGTATATAATCGTCTTTAAACCGATGTTTTTCATTCTCAATTCCCTAACTGCTGACCATTTTTCTTTTTGAGACACTTTTCATTCCATAATAAAATATAATGAAAATAGCAATTATGATTGCTATCCACATCGTTGAAACTGCCGGTTGAACTATGAATATGCTGACCTGGTAAAATAATGTCGAAATTAGCCAGGCGAGAAAAGTGAGATAAAGGCTGGAAAAAATTGCCCACTTAAGATTTGTTTCACGATAAATAACAGCAATTGCAGCTACACAGGGAACATAAATAAGAATGAATAGCAGGTAAGCAAAGGCATTGTTTTTCCCACCAAAGCGTGAACTCATTTCAGAAAAAATTTGAGCATCGACTTCAAGTTCTTCCTCTACGATTTCCTGGTCAGAAGTTTCCACAGATAACCCCATCGGGTCTGCTGCAGTTTCTTCAAATCCTTTGAATCCTTCCGGAATTGCTTTGAAAGATTCAACAATTCCTCCCCAGAAATCAAATTTTTCCTCTGTTTCTTCGGTTTCATCTAATTGTGAATAGAGTGCATCCAGAGTTCCTACTACTGCTTCTTTAGCGAAAATTCCTGTGAACAATCCAACTGTAGCCGGCCAATTATTGCTTGAAATTCCCATAGGTTTGAAAATCGGAGTAATACTTTTCCCGATACTGCTGAGTATGGAATTTTCTGAATCCTCATTACCAAAGCTGCCGTCTGTTCCAATAGAATTCAGGAAACTGAGAACGATAACCACGATGATGATCACTTTTCCAGCTCTTAACAAGAAAGTTTTCAATCTCTGCCAGGTGTGAAGCATAATTCCATTAAAAGTGGGAATATGATAGGGTGGAAGTTCCATCACAAAAGTCGATGTTTCTCCCTTGAGAATGGTTTTTTTGAATATCAAGCCAGAAATAATGGCTAAAATAATTCCGGTGGAATATATTGTAAAGACAATAAGCCCGCCACTTCTCGGGAAAAAAATGCTGGCAAAAAGAATATAAACAGGTAACCTGGCTCCGCAAGACATAAAAGGATTTATAAGAATCGTCAGGATCCTGTCGCGGTTATTTTCCAGCGTTCTGGTTGCCATAATTGCCGGCACATTGCAACCGAAACCAACCAGCATAGGAATGAATGCTTTACCCGGAAGACCGATAAAACGCATAAATCTATCCATCACAAAAGCGGCTCTGCTCATATAACCGGAATCTTCCAAAATGGAAAGCGAAAGGAACATAAAGAAAATGGGAGGAATGAAAGTGGCAACAGTTTGAATACCTCCACCAATACCTGCAGAAAGAAAAGTTATTAACCAGCTTGGTAAATTAAACGAGGTTAGAAGATTCCCCAATCCATCGACGAAGATAGTTCCCATAAAAATATCGAAAAAATCTATGAACGGTGCTCCCACATTGATAGTGAGCATAAACATCAGATACATAACACCGAAGAAGATGGGAATTCCAAGAAAACGATTTAGAACAACTTTATCGATATTATCGGACACGGTTTTCCTGACCTGATCATGACGATGAACTACATCACGAGATAATCCGTGAATGAAACCGTAACGTCCATCTGCAATTATGATATCGATTTCATCACCTACATGTTTTTCTATTCTTGCACTTTCTATTGAAACCAGTTCATTTAATTCATTGTTTGTTAATTGAATTGCAAGTTCATCCGATTCCAGAAGTTTTATTGCTAACCAGCGGGAATCTACTTCGTGTTTTTTGGCAAAGGGTGCTGTTTCATACAATATTTTCAAAATAGTATCTTCAACCACAGAATCATATAAAACCCGGGTTTTAGAAATCTCATGTTTTTCTGCAGCAATATTGATCGTATCCTTCAGTTCTTCCAGACCTTGCTTTTTACTTGCCACCATTGGAATTACCGGACATCCCAGGTGAGTTTCGAGATGTTCAACCTCGATATGTATTTTCCGCTGTTTGGCAATATCCATCATATTTAAAGCAACTACAACTGGGATTTTCATTTCCAGAAGTTGGGTGGTGAGGTAGAGGTTCCTTTCCAGATTGGTTCCATCAACAATATTCACGACCAGGTCTGGTTTGTCCATTAAAATGTATTCACGAGCAATCTTTTCATCCAAAGAATAGGCAGAAAACGAATAAATGCCTGGCAGATCGATTACTTCAATTTTATAATCTTTATGCTTATATTCTCCCTCGATTCGTTCTACGGTTACACCTGGCCAGTTTCCCACTCTTTGTTTGGAACCGGTGAGAGCATTAAAGAGTGTAGTTTTACCGCAGTTTGGATTGCCTGCTAAAGCGATTGTGATTTTTTTCATCTTAAATTTCCTCTACTTCCAGAGCATCAGCTTCTGCTTTTCTCAAGGTTAGATTAAATCCTTTTAATTTAATTTCCATCGGGTCTCCAAGTGGTGCTTTTCTGGTAATAGAAAATTCAGCTCCTTTGACCAGTCCCATTCTCAGAAGCTTTTCCCTGTAATGCCTATCCTTTGTTGTATAACCGATAACTTTAACATTTGATCCAACTTCCATGTCTTTTAATTTCACAATTCACTCCTTTTGTAATTGCATTTGAAATTCATTCTCATTTGAATTAGAAAAAATTTTCTTAGATTTTTTTTCTACAATTTTTGCAAATTCCTTTTGCTCCAACGTTATATTCTTTTATATCGAAATTGTGTATTTTTGCTAATTTATTCAGAATATTTTCTGCCTTTTTGCTTTCAACTTCGATTATTTTTCCGCATTTTTCGCAGATAAGATGAAAGTGTCTATCATGACCGTAGGTGTGCTCATAATGGTCTTTTGCCAGGCAGCGTAGGGATTGTTTTATGAGATCAGATTCCACCAGAAGTGGTATTGTTCGGTATATGGTTGCCCTGGAAACATCTTTGTGTTTTTTTCTTATCTGGTCGTAAAGCTCGTCAACGCTGAAGTGTTCATGAGTTGCAAAAACGGTGTTCAGAATGATCTTTCGGGGTTTAGTCAGCTTCAAATCTTTTATTTTCAAAAAGTTCTCAAAAATTTTTTCATGTTCCTGCATTTTTTACCTCACAAACTAATTGCAAATAATTCTCAATCGCATTATGTGTCAAGTTGTTTTTTGATATTTTCTAACCCGCCCTAACCGTCTCTTGAAAAGAGAATTTTTTTTTCACAGCAGGATGGGTTAAAAGTAAAAAAGATCAGTTTATTATCTGATCATATTGGATTGGACTTCACAACGGATTTATCCGTAGTGGAGTTCAGACCAAAAGTCTCACTCATCTCAAGTTCAGTTTCTCCGTCAGCTGTCTATCCTCTGAACTCGGGTTTTTTCTCCTAAGTCAAGGAAAATGAGATTAAATCTCAAAAGTTAATTTCTTTCAAAACCATCCCACTGATTGCTTTGAGATTTATATTCAGGATTTTATGAATAGATCTAATCTGTTGATTTGTTAATAAGTCCTTTAAATGTATATCGTTATTTATTCTTATGGAGATACTTTGTTTTACTTCATTATTATTGATAATTATCAACAATTTCTGGTTTGAGAGTTTCCTCCAATAAGCAAATACATTATTTTGAAAGTAAACAGGCTCAAAAGAACCTTTTTGTATAGCAGGATTTTGCTTTCTAATATCTATGACTTTTTTATAAAAATTTCTTAGATTCACTGATTTTTGATTTTCAGAAAATTTCCAATTGAATGTTCTTCTATTATCAGGATCATGACCACCCATCATTCCGATTTCATCGCCATAAAATAAATGAGGACAGCCAATAAAAGTCATTTGGAAAAGCACTGCCAATTCCAAGATTTGAATATTACCGTGTACAATTTCCAGGAACCTGTAAGTATCGTGGCTATCCAAAAGATTCATCATAACCTGGGATGATTGCAAAGGATATTTTAATAAACCCAGTTTCAATGCATTTAAAAATGTTTTTACATCAGAACTTCTCAGACCAAAAAAATCCAGAACCGGATCCCTGAAAAAGGAATAGTTCATTACAGCATCAAAGTTCTTTTTATTCACCCATTGTTCTGCATTTTGCCAGATCTCTCCAACCAGGTAAACATCAGGTTTTATTGACTTTACTTTTTTTCTGAATAATTCCCAGAACCAGAAGGGAACCTCATTGGGAACATCAAGCCGGAACCCATCGATATCCATTTCCCTTACCCAGAATTCAGTGATTTTGAGAATGTAATTCACCACATCCCAGTTTACGTCAGCTTGATTTATATCTTTGATATTATTTTCAAGGGGGTGAGCCCTTTTTTTATCATAATTGAAATCAGGTAAGGTTGGATGTCCCCACCAGCATTGATAATAATCCAGAGCTTTGAACTTTTTATCAACAATATCCGGGAGAGGGAATTTTTTCCATTCAAACCAGTGAAAGTATTTTGACTTCTTCCCGTTTTTCAAACAATCCTGGAATATTTCAGAAGCACTTCCAATATGATTGAAAGCAAAATCCACAATTATCCTTATTCCTTTTTCATGACAGGTTTGAACTAACTCTTTAAACTCTTCATTTGTTCCAAAATGAGGATCAATTTTGAAATAATCTATTGCATCGTATTTGTGATTGGATTCACCCATAACAAGAGGATTAAAGTAAATAATGTTTATACCTAAATCTATTAAATAATCCAGCTTTTGTTTTACTCCTTCAAGATCTCCGCCATAAAATAAATAATCTCTATTTTCATCGTTTTTTAGAGGAGCAATTTGATACCAGTCATTTATAAATTTGTATCTTTCATTTAGTGCTCCATCAGATAATTTGTTTTCTGAAGTATAATACCATTCTCTAAAATCCGGGTTAATCGAGGGATTTCCATTAAAAAACCGGTCGCAGAATATTTGATAAATTATTCCTTCCTTTACCCAATCAGGAGTTGGGAAATCTTCGGGTTTTTCAATTTTAGTTTCTAATTTCAGCAAGTTATCATCAACAATTATTACCGAATTAAATCCACCGAAACCATCTTTAGTAAATTCTGAAGCATTTTCATCTTTTATCCATTTATCATCAACTATAAATTTATAAGAATATTTGCATTTGGGAAGTTCTAAAGCAATTGAATAAATTCCCCCGACATTTTTCATTTTTAACGGTTCCGGTTTCCAATCATTAAAGTCACCAATTAAAAAAACTTTGTGTTCACCACCAATTGGTGGTGTATAACGGAACGTAACTTTATACTTTTTTTCTGTATTCAAAATTTTACCTTTCATCGAGGATTACAAACGAAATTCAAAGAGGGAATGTAAAGAAAAAAATATTAAAATTATTTAGAAATGACAGTTAAAGATATCTAAGATGAAAAAAAGAGAATCACAGGATAGAAAGTTTGACATAATTTTTTCCCAGCAGAAAAAGGTAATATTGAGATATTGGAGGATTAATTGAAAAATAATATAAAATTTAAAGAGATTTATGTAAAACTGAACATTCCTGAAAATTTGGCCAAACTGTCTGAATTATCACAGAATCTCTGGTCAACCTGGGATTCTGAAGGATACAGGTTATTTTTAAGAACAGACCCTTTGTTGTTCAGGAAATATCATCATAATCCGGTTAAACTTATCCAAAGGATGTCCAAAAAAAGACTTGAAGAACTTTCTAGTGCCGAGGGATTTTTATATGAACTGGATTCTATTTATAAGAGATTTAAAGAATATAA
>JACNIV010000023.1 GCA_014382915.1 Candidatus Cloacimonadota bacterium
CGAACTTTTTTTCATCTTGACCTCCATTAGTGACAACTTATTTTAGGACAAGACAGTTGAGAGAGTTTCTCAGAGAGACAACTTTTTTGCTTGTTCCCACAACGCTATTCGGCTTCTTATGTTCCCTCGCCGGTGACACAGGAACGGGACAGCATGGTGAGGCTATTCTTCTACAACTTCTTATGTTCCCTTTTGTTAAAAGGGAATAGCAAGGGATTCTTATAATTGTAAACTCAGTATTAATGGATTCCCGATCACAGCCGGGAATTACAGTAAAACCGTTGAAAAAGTCTATTTGAGAGAGTTCTACTGTTTGTAAATTTTTTCAAGGTTTACAAGCTGCATGGTTTACAAGATGCAAGGTTTATTTTTTTGTTTCTGCAGCTTTCTTTATGAACTCTCTGAAAATAGGGTGCGGTTCATCGGGTCGTGATTTGAATTCAGGATGGAACTGGACTCCAATGAAGAATGGGTGTTTTGCCATGTTTTTTTCTTTATCCTACGACATAAATAAACTATTGGTAGAAAAATTCGTATCACTGGTAAGATTGATACCAAGTCTGCGTAAACCAGCTTCATCGCCGGGTGTGGGAATATGTGTCATGTGGGCTTCACATCCCCTGAGTTCCTTTAATTTTTCCATGGCAACCTGTGAGGTTGGATTTGTTGTAGCGCTAATGCTCAAAGCTATCAGTGTTTCTTCCAGGTCCAGGCTTACCGATCTTTCATTCAAGATATTTTTTTCCAGATTAAAGATAGATTCTATAACCATGGGAGAAAGCAGGTGTATTTCATCGGGAATGCCAGCAAGTTCTTTAATAGCATTCAAGATCAGGCTGGAAGCCGAATGTACGAGGGATGAATTCTTACCGGTTATTATCGTTCCATCTTTCAATTCCAGGGCAGAGCCACAGAAAATTCCCTGATGACCTTTGCCTTGTTTTTCAGCTTCTTCAGCAGCTTTTCGGGCCGGGATCACAGTGCTTCTCTCTTCCGGTTTTGCTTTCACTTCATTCATTATCAGTTCAGCCCGGTCAACTGTATCTTTATCAACAAAGCCCAGTACATATTCGCATTTGTATCTCAGGAATCTGCGTATAATTTCCTGGATGGATGCATACTGTGTTGCTTTATCATCTATTATACCGAAGCCAGCTCTATTCACTCCCATATCGGTGGGTGATTGATACATCGAAGTACCACCGGTTATCTTCTCAAAGATTCGCTTCAACACCGGGAATACTTCTACATCACGATTGTAATTTACTGCTGTTTTCCCATAAAAATCCAAGTGGAAAGGATCGATTAAATTGAAATCTTTAAGATCAGCAGTTGCAGCTTCATAAGCTACATTTACGGGATGCTTAAGAGGAATATTCCAGATGGGAAAAGTTTCGAATTTTGCATATCCTGCTTTTATACCTTGTTTATATTCATGATACATCTGAGTGAGACAGGTTGCCAGTTTGCCACTACCGGGACCGGGACCTGTAACAATAACAAGTGGTTTTGTAGTTTCAATGTAAGTGTTTGCTCCGTATCCTTCGTCGCTAACAATAGTATCTACATCGGTGGGATATCCTTTGGTGAATTTGTGAGTATATACTTTCATACTGCGGCGCTCAAGTTTGTTTTTAAATATTGTAGCTGCCAGTTGGTTTTCATATCTGGTAATAACAACTGCCGTCACTTCTATTCCCCAATCGCGCAGGTCATCTATCAGCTTCATGGCATCTGCATCGTAGGTTATACCAAAATCGGCTCGTACTTTACGGCGTTCAATATCACCGGAATATATACACAATATGATGTCTGCTCTATCTTTGAGTTGTTGCAGAAGTTCCATTTTTACATTAGGATGAAAGCCCGGTAACACCCGTGAAGCGTGGTAATCGTAGATAATCTTTCCGCCAAATTCCAGATACAATTTGTTATCAAATTTCTGTACTCTTTCCAGGATCGCATTTGTTTGTTCTTTTAAATATTTTTTATTATCAAAGCCAATTTTCATTGTTACTCTTAAAGTCTTTTTCTTATTTCGGAATTCATATTGGAAATAAATAGCGGATGGAATTTTCTATCGATGAATTTTATGGAAATGTTTCCATCGATACACCTGTCGTAGGAAAAGTAATTTGTATAGGAATTAATGTCCTTATTGAACCCGATAGTCAGGAAACATTCCTTGTGGCTGTTTATCAGCTCGTTTTGCAGTTGGAAATTACCTTTTTTATCTTCCATAAAAGCAACATAACGTACAGTGCCGTCTTCAAATTTTAGTTTAACGTTATTGTAGGTTTTTTCTTTGTAATATATTTTCTCGGCAAAGAAAACACCGTTCAAGCTTTCGCGTTTAATGGGAAATTCTATAATACCTGTCGGTATCACTATGATCTGGTTGTCGGTAGTATCACCTGTATAAAGTTCCATTTTTTCCCTGTCGATCTTCAGGTACAGGATCTCGCTATGTGAAGTAATAATGTAGTTAGAATAGGAGAAGAACTTTTCCTGATGCTCTTCTCCGTAAATTTTTAAAAGGTTATAATTACAACCAACAGCATTCAGATAAGAATTGAGCAGGGAATCATAATTACTGTTTATATATTTTGCCAGTTCATGGGTGGGAAAGTTCAGGAAGATGAGCTTCTTCTTCTGATCGAACAGGTATTGCAGGATAGATTTGGTAGAATCTTTAAACTGTTGCATCTGTTTTTCCGAAACAGATCGAAAATCACTGGAATAGCTTTCCCAGCTTATCTCGATGAACTTATCGATAGAATTAATCCAGTTTTTATAGTAATTTGGCGGAATCGAAAAAACTTCATCCGGCATTTCGGCAAAAAAGCGTTTTTTCAGGTTCTCTGTGGAAATTTCCAATACGGGAAAGGCTTTCCGTTTACGAATGGCAACCGAGAGTTCTTCAATTAAAGGCAGCTCAACAAGCGGATCATTAGCGTTCTTGCCATTATGGATCTCACCGGAAATAGAGATTACATCATCACTCTTAATTTTCAGTAGATTGTTAACAATATTAAAGGCAAGTTCTGAATATTTTTCCATCAGGATAAATACCAGCTTTCACCCAGGTTTACTTTTATCAATTTGCTTATCTTTATATTTAATATCCGGGAAGCTATCTGGCGGAATTTATCTTCGTTATCGCTCACGAAAAAGTGATCTTCTCCTATTCCTTCATTTTCTTTATCGGGAAGTATCTCATAAAGCTGCTTTGATACAGCTTCTGCGCTGTCTACCAGCACGATGTTGTCTCCCACAACTTTCTGTATTGCTTCTTTCAGTATAGGGTAATGCGTACAGCCCAGGATAAGAGTATCAATTTCTTCTTCCAGAAGTGGTTTAAGATATTCTTTTATTGTAAGTGTGGTAACCGGGTGATCTTCCCATCCTTCTTCTGCCAGGGGTACAAGAAGAGGACAAGCTTGGCTGAAGACCCGGCAGTCCTTTTTAAGGTTAGATATTTCGCGGGAATATGCTTTGCTGCGGATGGTACCTTCTGTTCCAATGATGCCTATCTTTCCGTTCCTGGTAGTGCTAACTGCAGTTTTTGCTCCGGGTTCTATCACCCCGATAACAGGAACAGGCAGGCTATCCTGAAGTTGCTTTAATGCCACAGAAGATGAAGTATTACAAGCAATTACAATTATTTTGGCTCCGCGCTGTAAAAGAAACCTGGCATTCTGGATGGAATATGCACTTACAGTGGTGTAAGATTTAGGACCATAAGGCACCCTGGCAGTGTCACCAAAATAAACAATATCCTCTTTCGGAAATTGTTTTCTTATTTCTCTGAAAACGGTTAAACCGCCAACTCCCGAATCAAAAATACCTATTGGTCGCTTATTCAAAATCACTTCCCATTACAATTTTGAAATCAAATTTCATGGAGTATAATAAGTTGTCAAGACAGCTTTAATTAATTTATTTGACTTTTATTATTGAACATAGGAAATAGAATCATGAAGCGTATAGGATTAACTTTGGGCGGCGGTGGAGCCAGGGGTCTCTGCCAGATAGAATTCCTGAAAGTTCTGGATGAATTCGGTGTAAAACCGGTTGTTATTTCTGGAACGAGCATCGGTGCCATTATCGGTGCGTTCTATGCCTCAGGTTTTTCTGGAAAGCAGATCGAAAAGATATTGGAAGATATAAATTTCAGAGACCTTCTCAAGATGTTCGATCCCTCATTTCTAAGCAGAACCAGTTTGATAAAAGGTAAAGGTGTAGAAGAATTTTTAAAGCAAAAAATTCCGGCTTCTACTTTCGAGGAACTTCAAATACCTATGAAAATAGTAGCAACAGATTTCTGGAAAAGGAACGATGTGGTCTATGATTCGGGTGAGTTGATCCCTGCTATCCGTGCCAGTATGTCCATTCCTGCTTTATTCAAGCCTGTTGTATTCGAAAACAGGGTTCTTACCGATGGTGGAGTTTCAAATATTTTGCCCTTCGATCTTATCCGGAAAGATTGTGATCTTCTCATTGCCATCGATGTTTCCGGCAGTTTGAGTGTTCCTGCTACTCCCAAAATACCTAACTGGTTTGAAAACATAATGAACACATACCAGATCATGCAATCGGCTATGGTGGAATATCAAATGAAAAGCTGTAAGCCCGATATATACATAAAACCTGCGCTTACGGATGTGGGTATCCTGGATTTTGAAAAATCACATAGAATATTACGGAGCGTACAAAAAGATGTGCTCTTCCTGCGAAAGGAATTAAACAAACATCTGGAAAATAAAAAAAAGACTCCATTTGTAAAAGAACTGTTTAAGAGGAAAAAATCATGAAAAACATAATTTTATTGATCATAGTTCTTCTGTTAATAAGCTGTGCAGGACACGATCGTTATGAACCTCGTCGGGGTAGTTTGAAAGAGGGAATGGAAAAAACCTCTGATGATTATGAAGGTGAAAGAAAAGTAAAAACAACTTATGAATTTGTTCACGAGCCGGAGATAGTTATTATTCATACCGAACCGTATGATTATGAAGATGAATATAAAGAAGACGCTGAAGGCGTTATTTTTTCCGATGCTTTTGAAAAACTGTGGATCGGTGCGAAGTTCGGTAGTGGATTGATAAAAAGTGAACATTTCTATGTATTTCATCAATTCAACCTGGGAATAGGAGGTTATCTTTCCGAGAAGAATTGGTTAAATGCAGTTGCCGGATATAGCTATTCACCGGTTCAGGAAACAAGCGAGTTACATAATTCGATAGATGGAGGTGTTCATCTTCTTAATATTGGAGTTGAATGGAAGCTGTTCACAACACCCGAATATACATTTCTGGGAAATTATTTTCTATTTGGAGTTGGCCTGGAGTTCATGAGTTGGAGTTATAAAAATGCCTTACTTGCCTACGATGATTTTGGTAATAAGGAATGGATCGATAGCGATTGGCTTCAGGGATATGAATTTTATACAGGTGTCGGGTTTAATCTGCTTAATCCGTATAACGTACAATTTGGTATAGAGTTATCTCCCGGGATTATTTTGTGGCATTGGAGCACTTACGAGGGTTTCGACAATGATCTGTTCAACCCGTTCCTGTATTTGAAGTTGAAAGCTGTGATTAATTTTGGTTTTTAATAATTCTTTAATTTATCATCTTGCAGGTAGCTGAATTTACTGGTTATCGTAATCTCTTCTTCCACCTTTACGGTCATTTTTCCTGCGATCTCTTAGTCCTGAACGTGCAAAATTTACTTGAAGAGTATTACCTAACAGCATTGAATGGTGAAGCTTGGAGACAGCGAATTCTGCTTCTGCCAGAACAGGCATTTCCACATATCCGCATTCTTTTTCGGGATGGCTTAATCCGTCGGTAACAATTTTAATTGAAGTAACTTTTCCGTATTTTTCGAAAACCCTGCGCAAATCATCTTCGGAGATATTACTGAAAATATTTCCTACATAGATCTGCATTGCTCACCTCATTTTTGGATAGGAGAAATATATTAGCTTTTTATTTCAGGAAGATCGGTGTGTCTGCGACCACCAAATCTTCCGGGAATTCTGCGGTCTTCAGTATGGAAACGAGCCTGGTGAACAGTTAGAGGATGGCCAAAATAATCTTTTCCGTTCAAACTTTCGATAGCTTTGTCAGCTTCTTTTTCATCTGGCATTTCTACAAATCCAAAAGCTTTCCACTCGCCGTTTATGCGGTCAATGAGAATGGTTATTGATTCTACAAAACCATATTCTTTAAAAATATTTTCAAGGTTTTCTTTTTTTACTTCTCGGGACATATTACCTACAAAAATATTCATAATCACTCCTCTTTACACATCGCTGGTTAAAAACTCACTAAGTTATTTGAGAAAATATTCATATTATGTCAATAAATTCGTATTTATAAGAGAATATTTTTTTTTAGAAGGTTTTAATATTCTGTTCTCAGCAAAATATTTTCAAACTAAATTTGCAGTATTTTACAGGATGATAGTACCGGTTTTCATTTTTCTCCTTTACAAAATTTCTTTCAAATTTAGCTTAGAAATTGAATTATTATAATGTTTCCAGGGAGATTATATGAAAAAGCTGATTCTTTATTTCATACCTGTACTTTTACTCTTTTCCGCTTGTGCAAAGGAATCTGATCTAACAGTTCATAACGATACAGGTCAAACGGTAACTGTAAAGATCGATCATATCTTACATCTGATGTACACGAATAGTGAACCTGTTGTAGAAACATATTTTCTTAATTCATTTATTTTTTATGGCGAAACAAAGAAAGTACCGGTGGAATATGTAGGAACACCATATTTGAAACAAAATAATTTCACTATAGAGATGAAACCGGGTAAAGATAAAGTCTATCATGTTGAATTGAACCTTGCATGTTTGACAATTCGCAATCTTTCTCCAGGATTGACTATAACTAAAGTAAGATTAATGGATGTAGGTAGCGTGGAATGGACAGAAGAATATGAAGTAAATATCGCAGCCGAAGAAATTGAAACTATTTCTGTTGAACCTGGAGATAAATTTGTTCAAATAGAAGATATATATGAATCAATATTTCAGTCAGAATATTTTGAACTAATAGCTGGAGAAACATCGCTTTATAATTTTTTTGGGTTTAAATAGAATTAATAGATATTTTTTAGTGTTTCCCTGTTTATTATTATATCGGGATTTGTCTCTCTTTTTCCAAATTTATTGCGGCGGCTGTCGAATCGTTCTATCAATTCGGGGATCAGCAGTTCCCATTCCAGCGGATTGATAGCAGCTTTTTTCATGTAACTATTCATAAGTTGTTTGAATGCAAGTTTGAATTTAACTTTATTATACATGGAAGCCCAGAATAACAGGAAGTGGATCAAGTCGGTTTCAGGCTGCTTGTATTCCCAATCGCTGAAATCCAGCAAATAGTATTTATTATTGGCATAGAGATAATTTTTCGGATTATTATCTACATGACAGATGCATTTTCCCTGTTTGTTTTCTAGTAAATGCAATTCAGTATATATCTGCGCAATGTATGCAAAATCCGGTTGAGCCAGGTCACCAATAGCTATCCCTTCGATGTATTCCAGCATCAGCGTGATCTTACCGTCATGATCGAGCAATCTGGGTGTGAAAGGCAGTTTCTTCTGGTAAATATATAGCTCTTTATTGAACATTTTGGGAGAATTGCAGATCTTGATAACCTGTTTTTTCTCTTTCTGGATGATAACA
>JACNIV010000024.1 GCA_014382915.1 Candidatus Cloacimonadota bacterium
ACTTTGAAAATGATCCTTCTACAAGCGTGGAACTTCTGCTTCCAATAGCTCAAAACGATGAACATGAATTTTCAAAAAAAGCAATGTACAGTCTGGGTTATGTTCATTATTTCCTTTTAGCAGACAGTTTATCTGCAAAACCATTCCTGGATTCTTTACTTACTATCGAAAATAATGACTTCAAAAGTTCGATCTATAAATTCTACGATGGAACTTTTTTCATTAAAATAAATCAACTTCCTGCTTTAAAATTACAAATTGAAAAGGAAAAAGAGCAGGAAGAAGCCCTGAAAGAACAAGAAGAACAGAAAGAACAGAAAGAATTAGAAAAATCCGAAGAAACACAAAAAAGTGAAAACAACGAAGAGAAAAACAAACCTGTTAAACCATAATAAATGGGAATTACAGTAAACGAATCTTTTTTTGAACAGCAGAATACTTTTTTAAAAGCATTCATTATTTTCATCGGGATAGTAATCTCTGCTTCGGTTGATTTTTATACTTTACTAATAATCTTCATTTTCACTCTTCTCTATGTTATCATTTCTCCTTATATTTATTTCCGCTGGCTAAAAACTATTCTAATATTGCTACCACTTTATATTTCCTTCTTTATTTTCGGCATAATATTTAACATTCCATTTAATCAGCACAGTTATGTGGCTATAAAGATAACATATATCCTTCTTCTTTCGGTCTATCTGGTTTCTACTACTTCAATAAAAGCATTCCTAACAGACTCAGCGACATTAAGTAAAAATATATATTTGAACAAATTTCGCTTTTTCCTGGTTGCCACGATCTGTTTTATTCCAATTCTTATTGAGCAATTTGAAACTGTAATAAAAAAGCATAAAAATATATTTAATATAATAAACCATACAGTATCACAAAGCATGTATGAAATAAAGCGTGTGGAGATGGATGCTTTAAAGAAATTGGAAAATTCAAGTATAAGAAGAAGATTTGTCATATTACCAAACCTTTATATGTTATTGCTTCTGTTGATATATTTTATAGTATTTATTGTAAAATAATGAGGAGCTAATGAAAAGATATCTTTTACGAATATCTTATGATGGAAATGCTTTTTGTGGCTGGCAGTCTCAAAAAGAAGACAGAACCGTACAACAGGTCATCGAAAATGCCTTATCAGAGGTCGCCAAAAAGAGTGTAAAAATAACCTGTGCAGGTCGCACCGATGCCGGTGTACATGCTCTGCGACAGTATGCTCACTTTGATTTTAATCAGGATATGACCACCGAGCAGATAAAGTTTGCTCTCCAGGCAAAATTGCCTGCAGATGTTTCAGTACAAAAAGTATTTACAATGATCGAGGATTTCAATGCCCGTTACGACGCCATCAGTAGAACATACAAATACTTGCTTACGAAGCAGAGAACGCCTTTTAACAGATACTATAAAAGCTTCCTGCCCAAAAAAAATATCAGAAAAAAAATTATCCGGAATTGCCTGCCATTCTTCCTGGGAAAACACGATTTTACTTCTTTCTCTAAATACAACCCGAATTTGAACAATTGTTTTTGTGAAATAACCCAGCTTAATTTTAAAGATACCGGAACTGAATATATTTTTACAATTTCAGCAAACAGGTTCTTACATTATATGGTTCGCAGAATTGTGGGTACTATTATAAATATATCGCACTTTGAACTGAAACCAAATATCATTCGGGATTTGATAGCTGCAAAGGATTCCAACAATAATTTGATAGAAACAGCCCCGCCCCAGGGATTATATCTGGCAGAAGTAGAATATTCACAAAAAAAATTATTTTGTAATCATAAGAATCGTTACTATTTCAAGTAATTATGAGTTTCTCAGTGTTTTTTATTCTCATTCAAAATGTTTGATTGTTTTTTTTTACTATTTATATAATTAAAAAGAGAATGAAATTAATAATTTTATTGACGAAAAGTATATAGAATTAATAAAAGTAACCAATATATTAGGGGGTAAATATGTTCAAAAAAACAAATGTAATATATTTTATACTGATATCTGTCGCATTATTCTTAATACTATCTTCCTGTGATGGAAGAAAAGGGACATTGAATACAAATAGCCAACCTCATATTATGATAACAGACTATTTTGGAGTAGATAGTCTTAATCAAATAGGGAACCCTCAATTGTTCCAGCAAATAATTCAATGGAGTGGTTATGATGAAGATGGCATTGTTGAAGGGTTTGCATTCAGAGTACTAAATGAGGATGAGGAACCAATAATAACACCAGGTCATGATGTAATTGATGAAAATGGATGGGTTAAGTTTTATGCACCAAATGCAGATACAGATATACCATTGGATCAATCTACAGAAACTACAATTTGGATAGATCAGAGTTATGCAACGATAAATTTTCCTGCTGCTGATGCTAATGGTGATAGTGCAAACATTATAAGCATTTTCGAAGTAAAATGTATAGATAATAGTGAAGAAGAAAGTGATATTGCAAGAAAGTACTTTCAGGCTTATTCAACTGTACCTACACTTTTTGTAGCTTCTACGAAAGGTCCTATAGATGGTGAAACTATTAGTACTGCTATTATTTTCGAGTTTACTATGCTCGATGATGATCCATACGTAGGTTCCATTCCTTATTACTTCTTGTATAAACTTGAAAAACGTGATCTTGAAAATAATATAATACCCGACGGATATCCTGACGAATGGATTTCCACATATGGTTTACCTGATATTTCGCAGGCACTTCATAGCGGCTTATACGATAATCCTCTCATTCCCAATACACTTACTGGTGATGTTCCACAGGATTCAACTTTCCTGCGTGCGAAAGCAGTTGATGCTGCCCTTATTGAATCGGAAGAAGAAGAAATTTCGTTTATTGTTAAAGAAGGTTTTTATCCTGGTACAGTAATATATTACGGTGAAGGTGATGGTAATAAGAATGGAATTTATGCACTTGGAACTCATCATTTTGCATCATTTCTGGACGAAGGTTTGAACGATATCTTACCTTCAGTTATGACTTCTGATGGTGCCCATCATGCCACATCATTCTGGTGTAATGGTGAGGGTAAATATACTGCAATTGGAAGTGATGACTTCAAAATCTATATGAGATGGGGTTACAATGGAGAATTTGAAAACAATAATCCTCAGAAGCAAAGACTGGATGAAACTCTTGATGAATTGACCAATCAACCCTATTATTGTGAAATTGTTTATTACGATATCAGATTAGATGGTGCACCATATTATTATCCGCCGATTCCAGCAATTGGAGTTTTTCTTCAGGTTGATGATGATGGCAAAGAATGGCTTCGTATACCTGTTTACAGTGCTATAGGCCAGAAAACAACCGTAACACTTACAAGTTTTGGTGGAGTACTTGATAACATGTATGGTGAGCATACATTTGAAGTTCGAGCCGTAGACCTGCAGGGAGAAGTAGATCAAACTCCTCATGAGTTTACATTTACTATCGTACCCCCAATTCTTAAAGCTGAAAAAGTAGGCGTACTCATCATTGACGACGAATCTAGTACGTCCGAAGCACCTGGAGCTATTGTTGATTCATTATATACATATTTTGTTTCTGACTATACACCAGAACCTGGCTACATTAATAGAGAAGATCGTCTTGATCTTTTAATTACTAGCGGTATAGCTGGGCTTCATCATGGAAAGAGTATTATTGCATCATCAGATATACAGCAGTATAAGGTTATCATTTATCACTCCGATAACGGAATAGCTGAAAGTAAATTCTGGAAAGAATATGAATCTTTGAAAATATTTTTGTTGCAAGAGGGTAACCTGATTGTTAGCGCAGGGGCAACATTAAAAACAGTTCATGTACAATGTGGTAACCAAGCATTCTCAATAATGGAAGACTATTTTGGAATTCCAATGAATAATGACGAAGCTATTGATAATGTATCAGTTAGTTATTATGATCAACCATTCTTTATCGGAGCTACATCACAAGGAAGCTATCCTGATCTTGATCTGCAATTGCCAAGTTTCAATCCAATAATTACTAACATCTATGTTCCACTCTTTAGTGTTAATGGACTTGGTCCGGTTGCATATTTTGTTGATTACGATGCTGAAGTTATATACAGATATAAGTGCAAAGATGTAGGTGAAGATCCTCCCGGCCTTCCTCCAAACTGGCATATAGTTCCTACACAAGAAGAATATGATATGTATAATGACCTGCCGGTGGCATTGAAGAAAGTGAACTCAAATAATACATGCTATATTTTTGGATTTCCTCTGTGTTATATGGTTCCGGATCAAGTTAAATCTATGATGACGCAAATTTTAAATGATCTTCCGTAATTAGCTAATATACATAAAGACACCTGAATAATATCAGGTGTCTTTTTTTTTATCTTTCAATGTTCATATTTGCATTTAATTAGAAAGTAATAGCAAAAAAAACAGGGCATTATTGATGTCCTGTTTTTTATTTTTGTGTTTATTTCATAAAGATCATTTTCTTTGTAGAAACATAGTTACCTGTTTTCAATCCCCACTATATACCCCAATTTAGTGGGAGAATTAAAGAGGGGGTCAAGAATTATTTCAACAAAATCATTTTCTTAACTTTCTCAGATCTTCCAGCTATCAGCTTATAGAAATAGATACCACTGGAAACAGATTTATTGTTAGCATCTTTTCCATCCCACGTAACATTATGGTTACCAGCTGTCATGTGATCGTTTACCAATGTCTTAACTTTCTGACCTTTAATATTGAACACTTCGATGGAAACCTTACCGGGTTCGGTTATGTTATAAGCTATTGTAGTAGATGGATTGAATGGATTAGGATAGTTCTGAGAAAGATGACAGGCAGCGGGAGTTACTGTCATATCATCAGCAGAAGAAGTTGGCTGGAATTCAAGGTCGATAGCTGCATAGCGAAGTGAACCACCGTTTAATAAACCGCTATTAGTAGTTGATCCTGCAGCTGAACCATAATCATTATCATCGTTGAATACAAAGTGCAGTTTAGCATGATAATTGCCAGGTGTATTACTGAGGATCTCAAGCTTGTCACCAAGGGAAACATCAACAGGTATCATATCTTCTAATTCCGGTGCGTAGTTACCATCATAATGATTTACAGGATCAATTACATTGTCATTTGGATTGGCATTGATATATCTGATATCTGACCATGTTGCACCATTATCGTCAGAAATTACGATACAGATTTCAGATTCCTTTACCCAGCCATCGTATCCCGGTTCTTCATAAAATGCAGCCTGAAGTTTTGAGCTATCGTGCCATACACATACAACCCAGTCCCAATTAGAAACCATTTTGCAATTACTTTCATGAAAATAAGCTTCCTGCCAGCCACCCTCTGTATTAAAGAACCAGCTCGGGCAGCTCATAACAACAATAGGCCAGCCTTCATCGTCATACTCATCTACAATGCCGTCATCATTAAGGTCGAAGGCAACGGCAAGGTGATCATCACCAGGGTCGGTATCCTGAACATCCAGGTCGTAGAAACTGAATTCACCTGTATTAATATCAAAAGTGAATATTTTGGGATAAATATAAGCAGGCCAATATACGTCTTGAGCTATATTCTCTGCCGAGTTATAGTTCACACCGCTCATCCACTGTACTTTTGTATGGTTATCTGTAAATACACCATTGAAATGGCTAAGGTCATTCGAGGGAAGGATGAACATTTCAGCAGCACTTCCATCATCATTAGTCCATACGGGATCATAAGGAGGATTTTGATTCGTAGGATTATCCATCGGCTGCTTTAGTTGTTGTGTGTATTTTGTAAATGTATCACCGTAATCATCACTATACATAGCAAACAGAGAATCACCTGCACTACCGAAGAAAGCAACTTTTCCATCAACTTCACTTACGATCAGATCCTTATTTACGCGGTCGATGTCGTTATAATGCATGTAATCAAAATATGAGAGAGATTGCACAGTCCAATCAAGATGTGATGAAAATAATAGAGAGTCCGCATTAAAATCTGCATATCCATAAAGGCTATTGTAATTATGATGAATAGCAGAATTGGGGACAGCGTTATTTGCATAGGCATGAACTCTTCTATGTCCTGCTAGTGGAGATGGTCCTACCCATACCTGAGGCCAGAGAAATGCATCATTTGATGCGCCAGTATATGGCTGGCTCATTTCGGGATTATCAAAAAGTATAAATGGTTCTATCCAGTTTCCTGAAGAACCGGAAGCATGGAACAGTTCATATGACATGAGACAATCAAAGGTGTTATCCGGCTCAACTCTGGCGTGCCAGACAGCGAATGGGTCACCAGTAACAGGATCGATTGCACAAGATGTATAACCCTCATGACGGATAGGTGGATACACATTAATTGCACCACTGTAATAAAGAGTTCCATCCGGGTTCAGATAACTGTAGAACGCTCTTCGATCTGTCATCAAAGCTGATGTTTCAGAACACATATAAGTAACAAATATTCCATCTGCCGGATAACCGTACGGCATCGATGTTTCAGGTTGAAGCCTTAAGTTGTGACCATTATAGCTGAAAGGCATGTAATCATAATACGAATCGATCAGGTAAGTGGTATCTTCACAATCACCGTTTTGAATAAAGGAATACTCCGGTGGAGGATCTTGATCTCTAAATGCAGACCTGCGACCAAAGCGCATTCCTTGATAGTAGTCACTCTTGGCAATTTGTGCCGGCTGCATAAAGTCATTAGCCAGCAATGTACAAATAAACAAACTTAGAATCAAAAGAATTAAAACTCTTTTCATTTTCCCTCCTTATATAATTTATATTTACGAACTTACTTCTTAGATAATCCTACAAATACATTTATACTAATTCAAAAAAAGATTTTATGAAATAATTTTGTAAAGGTTTAAATATAATTATTTAGATTTTGTATTTCTATATCAGTTTTCTGAGACCAGTGTTTATAAAAAAGAATGCCCCGATTTTCATCGGGGCAGAACAGTATTATTTCATTAAGATCATTTTTTTCGTACAGGAATTATTACCTGATTTCATTTTATAGAAATAGATACCACTGGAGACAGACTTGTTGTTAGTATCTTTTCCATCCCAGGTAACATTATGGTTACCTGCTGTTATATGCTCGTTTACAAGAGTTTTAACTTTCTGACCTTTTATATTGAAAACTTCGATGGAAACTTTGCCAGCTTCTATCATGTTGTAAGTTATTGTTGTAGTTGGATTGAATGGATTAGGATAATTCTGAGAAAGACGACCGGCAACAGGAGTTACAGTATTTTCATTTATAGAAACAGGATTGATCCATTCTTCCTGGAATTCGAGGTCGAGAGCAGCGTAACGAAGTGAACCACCATTTAATGTACCGCTACCACCACTTGGACCAGCAGCTGCACCATAATCATTATCATCATTGAACACAAAGTGCAATTTAGCATGATAATTGCCAGCTGTATTGCTGATGATCTCAAGCTTGTCACCAAGAGAAATGTTAACAGGTAACATATCTTCGAATTCCGGTGCGTAGTTACCATCATAGTGATTAGTAGAATCAATTATTGCGTCGTTTGGATTGGCATTGATGTATCTGATATCTGACCATGTTTCACCATTATCGTCAGAAATTACGATTGCGATCTCAGGTTCTTTTATCCAGCCAGCGTATCC
>JACNIV010000025.1 GCA_014382915.1 Candidatus Cloacimonadota bacterium
CCAGAGGAGTTTTAATAATTTCTTCGCCTATTTTTTTATAATGAGCTTTCCAGATCAGTTTATTGGCATCCAGCCAGACCTCACCTTCATTGTTATCAATAACATCTCTCAGGAAGAAAAGAGAAGAGAAAAAGTCTCTGCTTGTCTCATTAATGGTGTATTCACAACTCTTTGCAGGATCGATAAAACTGGTTCTTTCTGCTTTTCTGATTTCCCTATTGTAGATCGTTTCCCTGTCTTCGGCATATTTCTTTTGATTTATTTTTTTAGTATATTTCACAGGAAGATAGTCGTCTGTGTAATTGATTATGTACAAATTATCCATTTTTGAGGCGATACTGGCAATGGATGTGGAACTGGCATGCACTGTGAGTCTGTTATCAACGTTGATCATTTTCACCTTAACTACACTTATCCCTAAATATTTTATAGCAAGCTCAATTTCTTCTGCAGATAGAAAAGCTATAAATAATATTAAAAATATAATAGTTAGTTTAATCTTCAGTTTCATCTGGTTTTTTTATGAGATACATCTTGGCATATTGGATACGTTGAGCCTTGATATTGGTTATTGTAAATTTAACTTTTCCTTTATAAATAAAACTTTCGTTTGTTTTGGGAACTTTATTGAAATTGTCATAAAGAAATTCGGCTAAATTTTCATATTCCTCATCATCAATATTCAGGTTGAATGTTTCGTTCAACTCCGAGATCGAACACATACCGCTAATTATGTATTCATTATCATTCAAGTGCGAAATCGTAGGTTTTTCTTTATCGTATTCATCCATGATCTCGCCAACTAGTTCTTCCAGGATATCTTCCAACGATAGAAGCCCCGAAGTTCCACCATATTCATCTACTACGATAGCGATCTGGATCTTCTTGTTTTTGAACTGATTAAGAAGGTTCTGTATCTTGGTGTTCTCTGTAATGAATAATGATGGCCTGAGTAATGACGCAAGTGTTTGTTTGGCAGGATTCAGTATTACATCTTTTGCATAAACAATGCCGATAATATTATCTATATTTGTTTTATAAATTGGGATCTTAGAATGCCCGGATATAATGATCTGCTCTTTAACTTTTTTTAATCCTTCCAAAGAATCTACAGCGATTATATCGACCCGTGGTGTCATAATCTCTTTTGCCAGGGTAGATGAGAAACGAAAAATACCGGAGATGATCTTCTTTTCACTTTCTTCCAGGGACTTTTGTGCTGCTTTGGAATGAATAAGGTTTTTGAAATCTTCGGAAGTTAAATCAGAATTGGTTGCTGTTGATCGTTTAACGGAAAAGACCGAGCTGATGAATTCGAGGATCTTGATAAGTGGCCAGAGAATGTATTTTATTGTTTCCAGGAAGAAACTTGAAAAACTAGCTATTTTTTCCGGTGATGAAAAAGCTAATAATTTTGGAGTTATTTCACCAAAAATAAGTATCAGGATAGTCATCAGTATAATTTCAATCGTAATTATCAAAGATTGTGATAAATGCGATAAATACCTGTTTCCAATACTTATAGCGATAAGGGCAGCACTGGATGAGGCTGCCACATTTACAATAGTATTTCCCAGCAGAATGATGATGAGCAGTTCGCGGGGGTTTTTCAGAAGTCTGAAGATACGCCTGTTACTTCGACTCCTTTTTTTTTCCATTTTCTTCAGTTGGATCTTTGTAAGTGAGAAAAAAGCGGTTTCCGAACCGGAAAAGAAAGCAGATAAAAGCAGGAAGCCTATGATAGCTATAAACGAAAAACTATCTTCCACGAGTTATGTGTTTCTCCTTTAATTTAGAATAATATTTTTTTTCTTTTATTTTCATTTCCTTACTTTGCTCAACTCCCAGATGATCGTAACCCAGAAGATGCAAAAGACCATGCAGAAAAAGAACCTGTAGTTCCTCTTCCAAAGTTCTATTCTCTTTTTGCCCATCCGCCACATTGATGTCAATAATAATATCTCCCAAAAGTGGTATCCCGTGCATATCAGCCTGGAAGGAAATAACATCGGTAAGTGTATTCCTTCCCAGGTATTTTCTGTTTAGATCTCGAATTGAGCCATCATTGGAAAGTTTCAAAACCAGAAATGCGTCTTTTGAGATTTTTTCTTCTTCTCTGAGAATATCAAGAACAGTGGTAAAAACAGAGGAAGTAATTACCAGATCTGTCTGGTTATCAAGGAGAATGGGCTCAGTTTTCCGGGTATTCAAGGCGTTTCCTGTAAACTCCCGTAATAATGGGAAGCATGTATGTTTTAATGATATCCAGTTCTTTCAGGGTAAGTGGTGCTTCGTCCAACTGACCATCATTCACCAGTTTGAAAACTGTATCATCAAGAATTTTATTTATTGCTGTTTCAGAGAAATCCTCCAGAGATTTTGTAGTAGATTCCACGATATCTGCGATCATAACAATAGCAGCTTCTTTCGATCGTGGTTTGGGACCATTATAATAAAAATGCTCTTCATCGATATCCAGGTTGGTTTCCTGTGCTTTTGTGTAAAAATAGCGTATTTGTCCTATGCCATGATGTTGCTGTATTATCTCGATAACGGGTTTTGGTAAATTGTGTTTTTTAGCCAGCGATAATCCGTCGGTAATGTGTTGCTTGATAAGTAAAGCGCTTTCATTGGCCATCATTTTATCATGAAGCTCGGTAGAGTTTGGATTGTTCTCTATGAAGAACTGGGGATTCTCGATCTTGCCGATATCGTGGTAATAGCTACCAACTCTGGCCAGAAGATGATTTGCTCCCACCGCCTCAGCTGCACTTTCGGCAAGGTTTCCCACGATAAGTGAATGATGATAAGTTCCCGGTGTTATTTTAGACATTCTTTGAAGTAATGGATTATCGAAATCAAGAAGTTCCAGTAAAATCTGTTTAGTTGCCATATTCAGCTTGCGTTCCACAACCGGAACGATGAGGATAAGACCCACTATAGAAGTAACACTGGAAATAATACCCCACAACAGATACCACAGGTAGATGGAAAAATTCTCGAACCTGATGAGAGATATTGCAGTTATAACTATAAAATACGAAAGAAGCAGATAGAGAGTGAGGGGATAGTATTCCTGCCTTTTTTTCATTCTCTTAAGAGCAATGATACCCCCAAAAGATGCAATGCTCAATATAGCAGGATTGATGAAGCTCCAATTCAAAAATAAAGAAACAAAAATTAAATTAATAAAATTATACAAAATTCCAATATGGGGGTTGAAAATAAGTGCTATAAGCAGCACAGAAAAACTGAAGGGAACTATTAAGGAAGGAATCTTGAATACTTGATTAACAATTATTGTTAAAATAATTGAAAACAGGAGACTTCCCATAACGACTATAAGTCTGGACAGGGTAGAAAAATTTTCCGGGAAAAATAAATATAATACATAACAGAAAAAAGAAAGGATTAACATGGAAAGCAAAAAAGTTCCTAGCGACGACATTAAAAGCTCAAAATTGCTCTTAGAGGATTGTTGATCTTTCTGGGTTCTAACTAATGAATTCAGTTTTAAAAGTTCTATGGAAGTTACTTTCTGGTTCTTACCGATTATTTGTTCATTCTTTTGTATTTTACCAACTGTAAGGGGTACATTTTCTTTGGCTTTCTGCTGCTCCAGGCTGGTCATTTCATTATCTACTACAATGTTTTCGATCAGTATAATATCTGCCAATTCTCTCACAGTTTTTTTTTCGCGTTCAGAAGATAATTTTGAAATAAGCTTATTCTTTGCTTCTTCCAGTGAATATAGCCTTTTCAATTCAAAATCTGTGATTCTATTGAGCTTAGCTATTTTAATTTCCTGGTAAGCATAATTATCGGGATAAATTCCAATATTGAATATCTTGGTAAGTTCTTCGGTAAGAAAATTATAGATATTCAACCGACGATTATCTTCCAATAAATAGCTAACATTTTCACTGGAGACATTATATCCGTTCTGAAGAAGTTTATTGCGAATACTCTCGGTGTTTTTATTGTTTGCAAGAGCAAAATGCTGCATAACAAAATCCAGGTTTTTCTGGGCATTGAATTTCAGGTTTTCAGATACTTTATAAATGGGTTGTACTTTTGCAGCTGCTGTTTCTTGTTCTGCTTGCAGGTTTTCATCGCTTTTATACACATAAAAATCGAAAGGTGCAATGATATCCTTTTCTGCAATTTCGCCTAATTTCAAGTCGTAGTTATATAGAGTGAACCTGTAAGGGCTAACGAAAAAATGCAGAAGTGCTATCAAAATGGATGTAGTAATTATGAGAATTAATTTAGAACGTGTCAATTTCGTTTGTCTTTATCGCAAAAGAAAGCCTCTCCATAGAAGAGAGGCTTTCCTGGTTTTATTGATTTTAATCTCTAGGAATTTCAAATACCTGGTTCGGATAGATCAGGTCGGGATGTTTGATCTGGTCTTTATTTGCTCTGTAGATCAATGGCCATTTGGCTGCATTATTGTATACTTCGGGATAATTAGCGATCTTCCACAGGCATTCCCCTTTGTATACTTTCCATTCATAGGGAAGACCGCGTGGTATTTTTATTACCTGGTCAGGATAGATAAGGTTAGGATCTTTGATCTGATCGCGGTTAGCACGATAAATAATAGGCCATTTAGACATTTCACCGTAAATAAAACTGTATCGAGCAATCTTAGAAAGCCAATCACCCTTTACAATTGTATATGTATCTTCGTAGTATTTGGGTTTGGCAGCTTCCAGATTATTCTCCAAATTCACGATCTTATTATCCAGATCTGAGAACTGCTTTCTGTAATCGGGCACTTTTGCATAGTTTGTTTGACGATATTCATTATATTCAGAAACAAGAGCACGAACAGATTTTTTTGCTTTCCAAAGTTCTTTATCAGATAGATTGTTCCAGTTTGCGATCTGATTGTTAAAATAATTGATCTTTTCCAGGATGGCAGGAAGGTCTGCTTTATCTACACCAAGAAAAACCATGATTTCATCGTAAACTATCTGATATTTTTCGTTTACTGTTGCCTGTTTGCCGTTTAATTCTTCAATTCTACCGGAATAAGTTTCCTGGTTCGCAATTGCATCAGCCTTTCTTTGCTGAAGTTCAGCCAGGTCTGTTTCCAGGTTTTCCCAGTAAGCCATACGTTCATTCTTCTTCAGTTTTTTGTAATCTTCTTCAGAAAGATAGGTAACCCTTGCACTTATAATAGCAGGAAGTACTAATAGAACTATAAGAGATAATATAATATATTTTTTCATGTCTTCCTCCTACTTCTCAGTTTCTAGTTCTTTTTGATATTTGATCAAACTTTCATACTCTGCTTCTTTAGCAGCAAGTTCTGCTTCCAGAGCGTTCATTTCACTTTGAAGGTCATCGGCTTTCTTCTCTTCTGCAATTGCTTCGTTTTCAGCTGTGTCCAGTTGATCTTTAGTTACGGGTGGTGGTGCCGGGGCACAAGCAGAAAGTAAGATGGATGATAGAATAACAAGAACAAACAACATCCTTAAAATTCTTTTCATTAAGAACTCCTTATAGATTTTTTTATAAAAACAACAAAAACTTATTTTAAGTTTGAATAATATTTGTCAAGCTTAATGAATGACAATGTTCTTTTTAAAATACAAAATATAAAAGAATATTAAAATTGAAATTTATTTTATTGACACTTTTTTGGTAAAATTCTAACAGAAATCCAGTTTTATAACAGGAAACAAAGGAGGAAGTATGTCAAAAAAATCTAAAGATGCACGTAAACAAGAAACAAAAAAAAAATCAAAACTATCCTTAAAAGAGAAGAGAAAAATTAAACATGAAAAGAAGGGAAAAAAGAGCTTATAGGGAGAACGTATGAAACATAAAGAACGATATACAATAAAATCAACGAAACATAAGATTCTGGGAAGAACAAACGATATAAAAGAAGCTCTCAAAATCCAGGAAGAGTACAAACAAGAAGGTGCTTATATAGATGACAGGAAGAGTCCTGATAAGCACAGGAATAGCTTTATTAAAAAATAACAACGGGTTTGTTTTTCTATGAAACAGATTTAATTCACGTAATTAGATTTGTTATAAATTTAATTAAAGGATTAGGAATGATTAAAAAATAGGAGGATAGATGAAAAAACATGTATTTTTATTAATTTTTATTTTATTGCTTTCAAGTATGTTTGCGGTTAATGTGCAAAAAATTGAAACAAGACCCGGGGAAGGTTCTCAGGTTCTTTTTCAGGAGATAGGACTGCAAGAAAAATCAATTGCACCAACCACAGTCCTTTCACGTGATGATCGGCTTGAACTGCTCTGGCAGACTTCCGATCCTGCAGCGATCTCAGGAAAATTAGCAGTTTCACCAACCACAGAGCAATCATTTGTAGGGTGGTATCTGAATAGTGAAAGAGCTTCACTTTATCAGGATAACCCAACTCCTGTATGGGAACATACTGTCAATAATGCGGATTTTGATTACCCAGTTATAATGACGGAAGATGGTAGTGTTCTTGCGCTTGCAGATGGAAGTACACTGAAGGTATTTGATCCTTCTTCATCTACTCCAATTTGGGAATTCGCTGCAAGCGGGTCAATTAGAGGAATTGTTTTCAATACTGATGGAACTGTTATTTTCCTTGGTATTTATGACAGCGGACAAGACAGAGCTTTGGTTGAGTCTTACAATATTGGAAATCCGACACCTAACTGGAGTATTTCTTTTGATGGGGGAGTTGGAAATCTGGTTATCAGCGGAGATGGCTCGACCCTTATTTTAACGCAATATGGTGGAATTAGTGCAATGTGGGTTCTAAATAGCAATGATGGCAGCATTATATTTGAAGGTCCGGAATACAACCAGAACCCACCGGTAATGTCTTATGATGCTACTTATTTAGTAAATGGTGATTATTCCGGTTATGTTACTTTATACAAATTCAATCCTGATCTGGAAACTTACGAAGAAGAATGGAGTTACCATGTGGATGGTGGAGGAAGCTCCGAATGGATTGGAGGAATGGCTATTTCTGCTGACGGAAGTACCATAGCCTGTGGTACTTTAACATTTATTACCGGTGGGTATAATGGTCAGATCTATCTTTTTAATCATTACTCACCTAATCCAGTTTGGGTTTATGATGATGTTGGTGATTATGCTATCGATATTGATATGAATGATGACGGCTCACTTATTGCAGCTGCATGCTGGGGACCGCTCGACAATAGCACACCCGATTTCTTTCTGTTCAGAAGACAAAGTAATATTCCTGTTTTTGAAATTAATACACCCGGTTCACTTGTATCTGTTGATATAGCTTCCGATGGTTCATTCTGTACGACCGGTGGAAAAGCCGTTCACATGAGGATAATGGGAAGTGGAGGTAATTTATATTCTGTAGATTGTGATCTTGGTGGTGGATTTATTACTGGCACGGTAAATTTGGACGGAACGGATGATAATTCCGGTGTGAAGGTAGAAATCTCCGCATTGAATGGTTATTTTGATTATACAGATTATGATGGAAATTATAACTTGGATAATGTTCCGGGGGGAACTTGTAATGTGGAATTTTCAAAAATCGGTTATGTTCCAGGCAATACACCG
>JACNIV010000026.1 GCA_014382915.1 Candidatus Cloacimonadota bacterium
TCCTGCCCTGGATGAGGAAACATATACTCTGAAAAAAAATGATCTTGTTATAGCCGATGCTACAAAACCCATCGCTCTTGCCGGAGTTATCGGGGGAGAAAATTCCCATATCACTAAAGAAACTAAAGATGTTGTCATAGAAGCTGCGAATTTTCTTTATTCTTCTATCAGGAGAACTGCAAGTCGCTTGAAAATATCTACAGATTCTTCTTACCGTTTTGAACGTGATATTGCCGATGAAACAGCCGAACTTGTAAGTCAACGTGCCTGTCAGTTGATTCTTGAATTAGCGGGGGGGGAGCTATTAAAGGGCAAGCTGGATTCTTATCCAAACCCTGTTGAGAAAAGAATCGTTGGATTGCGACCTTCAAGAGTAAAGAAACTTCTAACTATTACAGTATCTAACAAGCAGATCATCAATTATCTTGAACCATTGGGATTAAGGCTTTCGGAACAGGAAACAGATCTTCTCAAATTTGAAATTCCTTCTTACAGAAAAGATCTGGCTCGTGAGATCGATCTGATTGAAGAAATTATCCGTCTGCACGGTTATAATTCTGTGGAATCTTTTCTTAAACCACAAAAAATTATGGATAAAACCACCTTTTATACTCGCAGAAAAGTAAAAAATGTTCTTGTTAGTAATGGCTTTTCCGAAGTGATAAACTGGAATTTCGGAGACCCAGCAGATCTGGACAAATTGAATATTCCTACAGATGATGAACGACGTAACAATGCTAAACTAAAGAATCCTCTGGGTTCAAGCTTTTCCATTATGCGTTCCATGCTGATCCCACAATTGCTGAAAAATGCATTATTTAATATTCACCATGGTCAGAAAAACCTGAAAATATTCGAACAGGCTAAGGTTTTCACAAGACATAATGAAAAATTAGCAACGGAAAAATTGCATCTTTCTGCACTTATTACCGGTGCTTTGCATCCTGTTTACTGGGAAGAGGATCAACATCCAGCGAATTTTTATGATGTAAAAGGTATCGTTGAAGAAATTCTGGATGTACTTTGTTTATCAGCCCCGATATTCAAAGTATCGAGTGAAAAATTCTACCAACCCGGACTTGCTGTAGATATTTTTCTCAAGGAAAGGATGGTCGGTAGTTTTGGTAAGATTAATCCCAAAATAGCCGGTAAGTATGATATCGAACAACCGCTTTTCATGCTTGATATTAAATTGCAGGATATTTTTAAATTACAGAAGAGTGTGAAGCCGATTTTCCATGATATTCCAAAATTCCCGCCAGTTCTGCGCGATCTTTCATTTGTTATTTCCAAGGAATATTCTTATAATGAAATAATGAATTCCATATATTCAATAAATAAGGTACTCATAACAAAGGTTGAACTTTTCGATGAATACATTGGAAAAAACATCAAAGATGGATATCGAAGCCTGACTTTCAGTCTGATTTTCAGCTCCGATACAAAAACCTTGACGGATGACTATATAAATAATATTCTACAAAAAGTTATTGAGAAATTAAAAAGTGACTTCAACATTGAGATGAGGTAGTATATGGAAGAAAAACCAGTTTTATCTCTGGATGAAAAGATCCAGAAATTAATAAATAATTATACCGAACTTAAAACCAAATATGCTGACCTGGTTGTACAAAAAGCAGAAATAGAAAAAGCCAATTCCGAATTAAGTGAATTCAAATCTCAGAACAGCGGGAAATTAGAAGAACTCCATGAATCTTTTAACAAACATCAGGAAGAGATTGAATTTCTACGTAATGAAAATCGAAATTTGAGATCCCAGGTGGAAAAATACGAAAACAAAATGAAAGAGGCTTCTTCCAAAATCGATAGTATTTTTGGTCAGTTAAGTGATCTTTAACTAAAATGAAATCTATAGAGATCGAGTTATTAGGCAGGAAATATTTCTTTAGAAGTGATAACCCTGAAAAACTTCAGGAAACAGCAAGGTATCTCGAATCTCAATTGGAAGAATTAAATAGCAGGTTCAATACAGTAGATCAGAATAAACTGTTTGTTCTTTATGCTTTAATGATAACAGAAAAATATTTATCAACGATCGAAAATAATAAAGAACTAAACAAAGAGTTTGAGCAGATAACCAATATGCTCAATAATCAGGTTCTGGAAAACGAAGCATAACGCCTGCGGTATTCGTGATATTATTTTTGTTTTTGAACCAATTACGAACGGGAAGTCGAGCCATTTGCGGCGCACGAGCCGGACATGATTCGGATGTGTAAAGCAGATAAGGTAGACATCCACCTTGTTTCCGGTTCGCTAAAACAATAATACACGGTACTGCGGGTTAATATAAATTTTAAAAAAGAGAGGTTAACAATGCAATATATATATATCCTGGCAGGATTTGCCATAGGTATCATTTTTGCTCTTATCATCAGCTATGTAAAAAAAACAACTGCAGATAAGAACATACTTAAATCTAATGAACTTGCAAAAAAAATCATTGATGATGCAAGTAATGAATCAGAGAACCTGAAGAAAACAGCCGTGCTGGAAGCTAAGGAAGCCTGGTATAAAACCCAGAAAAACTATGAAGACGAAATAGCACAGCGAAAGAAAGAAATCTACGTTCTGGAAAAGGAATACAATGAGAGAGTATCAAGTTTGGATAAACGCCTGGAAACTCTGGATAAAAAAGAGACTAATCTCCAGGAATTTGAAAAGAAGATAAAAACCGAAGAAACTGAAATTCAGAATAAGAAAGGTGAATTGGATAAGCTGATCGAACAGCAAAATTCAAAGCTTTCTGAAATTGCCAAGTTATCTCGAGAGGAAGCGATCCAGATACTCAAGAACAATCTAAAAAATAAAGCTCGTAATGAAGCTGTGAAAGAAATTCGTCAGATAGCGGAACAAACTAAAGCGGAAGCAAACAAACTTGTTGCAGGTATCCTGTCTACAGCGGTTCAAAGAATGGCTGTTGATTATGTATCGGAATCCACAGTTTCTGTAGTTTCACTTCCAGATGACGAAATGAAAGGACGCATAATCGGGCGTGAAGGAAGAAATATCAGAGCATTTGAAAAAGCTTCTGGTATCGACCTGATCATCGATGACACACCGGAAGCAGTCGTACTCTCCGGGTTCGATCCTGTAAGAAGAGAAATCGCCCGTCTTTCATTGGAAAAACTGATATCCGACGGTAGGATCCATCCTGGCAGGATAGAACAGGTTATAGAAAAAACCTCCAAGGAAATGGATGAGAATCTTGTTGAGATCGGTGAAAAAGCCTGTATGGAAACCAATGTTCATAATATTTCCCCGAATCTTGTCAAATTGATCGGCAGACTTAAATACAGAACCAGTTACGGTCAGAATATTCTTCAACATTCGATCGAATCTGCCTGGATTTGCGGTATCCTGGCTACTGAACTTGGATTGGATCAGGAATTAGCCCGGCGCTGCGGATTTCTGCATGATTTAGGAAAAGCAATCGATCATGAATATGATGGCTCACATGCAAACCTGGGTGCCAATGTTGCCCGGAAAAACGGCGAAAGTAAAATAGTTATAAACGCTATCGAAGCACATCATGAAGAAGTTGAATATCAAAGCGTTTATGCAGTTCTTACGCAGGTTTCCGATGCCATTTCCGGTGCCCGTCCCGGAGCCAGAAGGGAAATGCTGGAAACCTATATGAAGCGTCTTTCCAAAATGGAAGAAATTGCAAATTCTATTGATGGTGTTAATAAATCTTTTGCTATTCAAGCTGGAAGGGAATTGCGGATTATTGTTGATCCAGTTTTGGTTGACGATAAAAAAACTGCTTATATTGCGTCTGATATTGCTGAAAAAATAGAGCAGGAAATGCAATATCCCGGACAGATAAAAGTGATGGTTATAAGGGAGACCCGACATACTGCGGTGGCAAAATAATGAATATTCTCTTTATTGGTGATATTTTCGGCTCACCGGGCAGGAAAATAATTCAGGAAGAATTACCCCGCTTGAAAGAAGAATTTTCTGCAGATATTACAATTGCCAATGGAGAAAATGTAGCTCACGGGAAAGGCATTACAGAGAAAACTGCTTTGCCTCTATTCGATGCGGGAATCGATGTATTTACAAGTGGAAATCACCTCTGGGATAAACGTGAATCACTGGATTATTTGAAAATTGAAAAAAGGATCATTAAACCCCTGAATGCAATGGCAAAAACTATCGGTCATGACAGGTTCTTTAAAACTGCTCCCAATGGAGAAAAATTAGCGATCATCTGTTTGATAGGACAGGCTTTCATGCCTCCGATCGATTCACCTTTGAATACATTAGAAAAAATACTTCCCGAAATAAGAAAAGAAACAAATAATATCCTGGTGGATTTTCATGCGGAAGCCACTGCAGAAAAACGAGCTATTGGTTACTATTTTGATGGTAGAATCAGTGCTCTTATTGGTACACACACTCATATCCAAACTGCCGATGAAGAGATCCTTCCCAATGGTTCCGGATATATTACCGATGTGGGAATGACCGGTCCTCATGATTCAGTGATCGGTATGAAAAAAGAAATTATCCTGGAAAAGATGACAACCGGAATGCCACAGAAATTTGACGTGGCTGATGACGGTTTGCAGATCAATGCTGTCTTCCTGAAGATTGATGAAAAAACAGGGAAAACCCTCGAAATAAAAAGAATTCGCAGGAAATATTAATGCCAGATAAACTGACCGGTAAACCGGTAACAAAAGAGATTTATGCTAAAATAAGATCCAAAATTGAAGATCTGAAGTTAACTCCTAAACTTGTTATCATAATGATCGGGGAAGACCCAGCCGCACAATATTATGTTCAAAACCTTGAGAAAAGAGGTTTAAAAATTGGCATAATAATTGAAACAAAAACTTATGGAACAGATATCACCCAAACTGAGATCCTGAACCAGATCGATGATCTAAACCAGGATGATTCAGTACACGGAATAATGATCCAGAAACCACTTCCATCTCATCTCGATGAATCGGAGATCGTTATGAAACTTTCACCGGAAAAGGATATGGATGGGTTTCATCCCATAAACATGGGAAATCTTATACTGGGGAAAGAAGGTTTCCTGCCCAGTACTCCTACTGCGGTTTTAGAATTACTTGATTTCTATAATATTGAAACATCTGGAAAAAATATTGTGATCATTGGCCGAAGTAATATAGTAGGCAAACCGTTGGCTAACTTGCTACTGCGAAAAAACAAAACAGGCAATGCCACAGTAACTGTTTGCCATAGTAAAACAGAAAATTTATCAGAGATCACAAGAAAAGCAGATATTCTGATCGCTGCTATAGGCAAAGCTTTTTTTGTAACAGCAGATATGATAAAATCAGATTCTATTGTAATAGATGTGGGAGTAAACCAGATCGATGATCCCGAAAAAGGACATCGTTATGTAGGCGATGTAGATTATGAAAACTGTTTTCACAAAGTCTCTGCCATTACTCCTGTTCCGGGGGGAATAGGAACTATTACAACTGCTGTCTTGTTGAGAAATGTTCTCTCTGCAGCCCAAAAAGCTAATTAAGAAAATAAATCTGACACAGTCTGATGATCAATTTTTATTATTAGATCTCTTAGCAAGTCATACAATCATCTTTAGGACAGAATTTAATGCACTTTAAACAATGAATACAATTGTGATCGGTGATATCTTCGTATTTCGATATATCTATATTCATAGGACAGTTTTTCGTACAGATACCACAATCGATACAAACTTCCCAATTTCTTTTGATCACATGTTTTTTAATGCCTGTTATTTTCCCAATAAATTGAAATATGTTCATTAAAGCAGCATAAGGACAAAGGTAACGACACCAGGATCTTTCAATAAAAAAGCCACCAACAAAAATTATAATTAGTGTAATTATACCAAAAAATGATATCGAGTTAGGAAAAGAAATTGCCACTACCGGACAAAAAGACATATATAAATATTGAATCAGAAATAATGCCATTATAAATGTAATAATTAATATAACATATTTAACCACTCCCAATATTCTGTGAATAGTTAAAGGAAGTTGAGTTTTTCTTTTTTGGGGATTAAGCTTAAAAAGATATTCCTGCATAGTTCCCAAAAAGCAAATATAACCGCAGAATTTCCTACCAATAAATATGGTACTAACAGCTATTAGAAGACCGATAACCACTATCTGTATGTAAGCAAAATATCCATTTAAAGTCATTGTTCCAAAGCAGATGGTAGCATAAGGGCAAAATTGATGGCAAGTATGAAATTTATAGGGAATCAGGATCAGGATAAATATAACCCAGAGACCCAGGAAAATATTCTGGATTAGTTTTCTTATTGTAAATTTATTCATGTAAGCTACTCTCATTATGCATTTTAATACAACCCTTTTTTATAACATCATTTATTTGTATTTCTGCTATTGAACCAGATGTGAATATATCATCGTGCAGGCAAATAAAATCTGCTTGCCTGCCAACTTTCAGAGTTCCAAGTCTGTCTTCATCAAACGATAGTGCAGCAGCATTTTTCGTATAAATTTCTACTGCCTGGTAAGCACTTAATCTTTCATTTTTATTGTGAATTCGAGTAGCAGCATCGATGCCTTTCAAGGCATTCATCTCTGTGATATACCAGTCCGAACTTCCTGTCAGCAATATTCCCCGTTTATAAATCGAAGCCAGTCGGGTAGTTCTTAAAGTACGTTCTTTTCCTAATCTGTTTTCATATAATCCTCCAGGAATTGCCCAGAGTCTATCGAACATAGGCTGCATGATAACACTTACTTTAGCGGTTTTTTCTCTATCCAGGATATCTTCTGTAGTGAGCTCATTGTGAATAATGGCATGCCTTAGATCTTTAGGATTTTCTTTTTGAACTTTCTCATATATCGCTACTATCTGAGAGATTGCAGCGTCACCAATACAATGAACAGCAACTTGCAGGTTATTCTTATGCGCATCTTGAATAAAATTGGTCCAAGATTTATTGCTTCGGTAAAGAGTACCATAATTACCGGGTTCATCATTGTATGGTTCCAATAGTGCTGCTGTATGTGAGCCGAAAGAACCGTCTGCCAGAACACATCCACCAATTCTTGGAGAACTTATTTCCAATGCTTTAGTTACATCTGTGATTTGTGGATATAATATGAATTCAACCGGGAATTGATGCAGGTTATCTTTAACCAATTTGTAGTGTTTTATATTTGAAAGTCCATCACCGATCATTGTGTGAATGGTTGTATGACCTGTATTCACAGCGATATTTGCTGCTTTGTGGTATATCTTCAGGATGCTTTCATCGTCAAAATTCCGGTGAAACCAGTTTGCGGCTTTACCATTTTTTCTTTGGGAAAGATATCCATTAAAATTACCAGGAAGAAGTGTATCCCAATCTATAGATTTAGCTGCTTTTGTATTTATCACACTGGAATGACCGTCAACTCGTCTTAAAATTACAGGAGTTTCGGGAAAAACTTTATCAAGTTCGGAAGCAGTGGGAAAGCGCTTCTCTTTCACCAGTCTTTCGTCGA
>JACNIV010000027.1 GCA_014382915.1 Candidatus Cloacimonadota bacterium
GCCTTTTTCATCAAATTTAGTGGGAATCCAGGGATGACTTACAGCCAGCAGGTACCAGCGTATAGCATCAGCTCCGTATTCATCCATCAGTTTTATGGGATCGACGATATTACCTTTGCTTTTACTCATTTTACTACCTTTTTTATCCAGGATCATGTCATTCACCAGTACATTCTTGTAGGAAGATTTACCTGTGAGCATGGTAGAAATAGCCAGCATAGAGTAAAACCAACCGCGGGTCTGATCGATGCCTTCACTAATGAAATCAGCCGGGAAAAGCTCTTTTTCGAACCTGTCCTTATTCTCGAAAGGATAATGCCATTGAGCAAAAGGCATGGAACCACTATCGAACCAGCAGTCTATAACTTCCGGGGTTCTGGTCATCTTTCCTTTACATTTAGGACATTCCAAAACGATATCATCCACATAAGGTCTGTGCAGTTCGATATCTTCGGGAACCGGGGAGCCATCTTTCATTTTACCCTTTTTTCTTAAATCTGTAATGGAACCTATACTTTCCTGTTTCTCACATTTCTGGCAAACCCAGATATTGAGGGGAGTTCCCCAGAATCTATCTCGTGAAATTGCCCAGTCCACATTGTTTTCCAGCCATTCACCAAAACGTTTTTCACCTACAAAAGTTGGGAACCAGTTTATCTTCCGGTTATTTTCCAGCATCTGCTGTTTGTAGTCACTGGTTTTAATATACCAGCTGGAACGGGCATAATAAATAAGAGGACTATCGCAGCGCCAGCAGAACGGATAACTATGTATAACCTGCTTCCGCTTATATAGCATGTTTCTATCTTTCAGGTCTCTGATAATTCCTTTATCTGCATCTTTCACAAATACACCTGCCCAGTCTGTGATCTTCTCATTGAATTTTCCGGCACCGTCCAACGGCTGAATTACGGGCAGGTTATATTGTTTACCCAGATCGTAATCATCCTGTCCGAAAGCGGGAGCGGTATGCACTACTCCGGTTCCATCGTCCATGGTAACGTACTCTGCCAGTCCCACAAAGAAAGCTTTTTCCTTGGGAACAACGAACGGGAAAAGCTGTTCATATTCTTTGTATTCCAGGTCTTTTCCTGTATATTCTTCCACGATCTCGTATTCATCATCGATCACTTCCAAACGGGCTTTTGCCAGGATGAAAAATTCATCGTTGTGCTTGATCTTCACATAAACTGCGTCTGGATGCACAACAAGAGCTACATTCGAGATAAGTGTCCAGGGTGTAGTCGTCCAGGCCAGGAAAAAAGTGTTTTTCTCATCTTTCACTTTGAACTTGATAAAGACGGAGGGATCTTCTGTTTCCTGGTATCCCAGAGCTACTTCATGACTGGAAAGTGGTGTACCGCAACTGGGGCAGTAGGGCACTATTTTATGTCCTTTGTAAATAAGACCTTTTTTGTAAAAATCGTTCAATATCCACCATACGGTTTCAATGTAGTCATTTGTAAGTGTTTTGTACGGATTATCCAGGTCGATCCAGTAACCCATCATGCGGGTCATTTCCCGCCATTCTTTCTCGTAAGAAAAAACCGATGTTTTACATTTATTATTAAATTTCTCCAACCCGTAATCTTCTACTTCTTTCTTGTCTTTCAGTCCCAGTTGTTTTTCTACTTCGATCTCCACAGGAAGGCCGTGTGTATCCCAGCCGGCTTTACGTTTTACATGTAAGCCCTGCATGGTTTTATAACGGCAAACAGCATCTTTAATAGCCCTCGAAATAACATGGTGAATTCCCGGCATACCGTTAGCAGTGGGGGGACCTTCATAGAAAATGAACTGTTCAGCATCTGAGCGGATGTCTTCGCTTTTCTGCGCAGTGTTTTTTTTCTGCCAGTAATCCCTGATCCTTTTTTCCAGGGCAGAGGCTTTCTCTTTTATATCAACCGATCTATACATTCGTTCTCCTACTTTTTATGATAATGAACTCAACTGACAAAAGTTATGTCTTTCTGAGGAAATCTCCGAAGAAATTTCTTACGAAGAATCTCATTTCTAACAGAGATCCTTCGATTGTATAAATGAAAGAGTTCCTCCATCCTACGCCAGCTTCGGCTTGGCAGGCAGGATGACAAAGAAAAATTTATTCTACATTCTCTTCGCTCAGAAATTCCGCATAATATTCATGCAATTCAGGAATGCCTTTCACATATTCTTTCCAGGCATTTCTTGCTTTTTCCATATCCACACATTTATGACACAGCATAATTGTGTTTTCAGGCGTTACACCAATATAACCGCGGTCATAACAGGTGTTACAGCTTTTTTTCTTCCTGTTATAAGCCGCTAGCTCCTTAGCCTTTTCCAGGTGCTTATCGTCTAATCTGAACATACTTAACCTCATTTATTCTGCTCAAAATTTTTTTAATATGTATATATGTCAATATTAATAAGCTATACAGGCATCCCTCGAAAAAATTTCAGAATTGTTTTGTTTATTTTTTATTCTGGATAATTGCAAGAAGATTTTCCAGCCAGAGGGTGGCAGGTGTTTATCTTCATTTCTTTTGTACCGACAAAAGAAACGAAGCAAAGAAAAACTCCCGGCGAATATAAATTACTAAAATTGGCAAACACCGCTAAAAAATCTTAACTCGTTATTTTCTATATAGAATTTGTGAAAGAAATTAGAAAACCACTCAAACAGAAGATTTTTCTTAACGCTTGTTTATTGCCAATTTCTTAACGTAATTTATATTATGCCGGTTTAGGTTGGTGGAAATGGAAAATATTTGTTAATTAAAAATTGAGTTCTTCTCTTGTATGTATTGTTGGATAACGTCCCATCATAAAAGAAGTTTTTGCAAAATAAATAATTTGGGTGAGCATCGTAAAGCACGAACCTTTTACGTTTTGTTATTTGCTGTAGCAAATCTTTCTAATCTTTTTTTTGAAACATCACTTGCTTCAGCAATAGTTTTACATGTTAGTAATGTATCTAACATACACCAACATCTACTATTTCTATATATTTTTCCATTTTTTACTTCATGCTGTGGCAAAAATGCTTTATCCAATTTATATAAGTAATGCCGTTCCCATTTTTCATTTGGTATTTCTTGAATTATTTTATGTGGATTAGTAAAAACTTCATACTTTTTTATATGATGTATTGATTGTAATTTACCTTCATATCTAAATGCAATATAATTTGGTGGTTCGTAAGGCCAATGTTTAGCAATAGGATGGAAATAAAATGATTTCTTTTTTACTATATCGATCCAAGATATATTCCACTTGTCTGGTTTCCCACGTGCTAAAGAAACAACGAATACTCTGTTTGAATCAATTTTCTGTATAGTCATGATATCCTCCAAATATTTATTTAGTTCAGATAAATAACGTTTCTCAGTATATGATCCTTTTTTTATAGCAGTTAAAGAATAATTATAAATATCTCTCCAAGTGAGATAGGTAACCTTAATTCCATTAATATTATTAACTTCATGATTTGCTTCAACATAATGCTGTGTACATTCAGATAATACAATTATTTTTTTCAAAGGTGCTGAAGAATTTATAAATTTTTTTCTTGAAGCATATTTTTGAAGTTGTATAATCGTTGGGAGATTCCAACCTCTTTTTGCTTCGATAATCAAATGAAAATCTCCTAGTTGTTCGACTTCGATGTCAGTGAAACCTTTAGAAAACTCGTATTTCTGCAATTGGATTCTTATTCCTTCATAATTAATCTCTTGTTTCCATTTTAAAGTTTTTTTAATGAAAATTGTTAAAAAGTTTTTACAATTTGCTAATGCCCATCCAACGCTATAACTTATATTATTTTCTTTCTCTCCTAATAACTGAAAGAAACTAGTAATTTTTTTATCATATATTAGTAAGTTAGACATTACAAACTATTTAATTATCTTTAATGATAACATTCAGCATAATAGTAGTAGCCGATTGTTGGTTTCATCCATATCGAGTTATAAGAAAGTTGAAGCGAGACACAAACCTTGATTATCCTACCATCTCGCCTATTTTTATACATTATTAACCACTTTTTTTTGTTTCAATAAATTCTACAATTTCTATTTCTTCTTTTTCTTCAGATTTTGAATCAACCCATATAGTTTTATGCCTTTTGACATATTCAGGTTTAACTTCAAAAGTAACTTCTCCTTCTCTATTATAATCTCTTGCTAAAAGTTTCCAACGAATAGTCACTTTATTTCTTCCGACTTTTGGAATGAAGAATGATTTAAATTGTCGACTATCTTTTTGAATAAGGGGCTTGTCGTTAAGAGGTGAATACAAAATCATATTATCTTCTTCATAAGCCCAAGTTGTTCTGTATTTTGCCACTTTTTCATATAGAAAAATGTCATAAGTAAAATCGTCATCAATTTTTCTAACGTTTTCATCAAAGTAGAGATAGAATTTCCAATCTTCTAATACCGAACTTCCAGTGTTTGTTATCAATGTTTCAAAACTACACCAACTGTGATTTACTTTATTTGAACCAAAAATTGAAATAGGTTTAATTTGAGCAAAAATAGACTGAAGAGGAAAATTGAATCTATTTAAATCTGTTTCGATTTGTTCTTTAATTTTGAATTGAGTTTTTATCTTCTCGAATTTAGGCTTTACTATCAATTTATTATCAACACCAAAAAAGTATATCTGAATTTCAAATTGGTCTTTAAATTGGATGTTGTCTACATACCAATGATATGTATTTCTATTTTCTTCTATCAAATCAGCTATATCTTCCCAGGAATAAAGTAAAACTTCAAATCCGCTATTCTTTAGGCTTTCGATGTCCTTTAACCTTATGTATTCTTCGATTTTTGAATCTTTTAATGCGGTTGTACAGAATATGAAAACTCCTAATTCGGGTTTAAAATTTTTAGCTTTTTCTATTTCGGCGTCAATTTCTTTTTTAGTGAGCTTTGTCTTTTTATAGTTATTCTTTCCCTTGCATTGAATTCCCCAATATTTTACTTTTCCAGAAGGAATTGTATAAACATCAACACCTGCTTGTGGTTGTCCTAATCTCCCATTCTTTTTAATTTTTAAAGGACACCCCCATAATTCTCCAAACAACTTTTTGCAGAGCGATTCAAAATCTTGCCAGTTTTCAGGTTGTCGTATTGATTTTTTCATTTTTATTGTAGTTAACTATTTTTTATACGGCATATTGCGTTCTTAAGTACCTAAATCATTTTTTCCTTTTCTCAGCATCCTTTAAATAATCCATTTTCTCTATCCTTGTGTAAAAGCAAATCCAAAATTATGTTTCTAACAAAGTTGTGTCAATAGTTTAATTAGTTGTCATTATGAAATATTTAAAGAGACAGGTCACGACCTGTCTTTACAATTTTAAAACGATCCTCTTCACCCATAATGCTTTTCTATCAAAGTTCTTCAGGAAATTCTCGACCATAAATTCTCGGTCGATCTCGATATGATCATTGAAAACTTCATCTCCATTCACAGTTACGGAAACTGGGTTTTTCAGGTTTACCATATATGGGTTAATATATAATGCCAGTTCTTCAACACGGGAAGTTTCGATCTCAAAATGATTTCCCCAGTATTTGGCTTTAACTGCTCCGGAAGGCTTATTCATGATAAAAGCATCATAAAATTCTACTTCAGGGAATTGTCCGGTTAATTTTACTTTTTTATCTTCTCGAAGAACAGTTAAAGAAACGGTATCTCCTCTTTTTTTGAAGGTTTTCAATTCGCTTAGTTTCTCGATATTCTCCACATCTTTTCCGTCCATTTTAATTACAATATCATCTTTCTTCAAATCCATGCTGTCGGCTGTGGAAGCTTCTATCACATCTCTTACTTTTACGCCTTTTCCTTCAAACGTATCATCATGATAGAAGCCGAATTGGATGCGTTTATTTTCCAGTTTTATGTTGTATTCTTTCTGCCACTCTTTGGGTGTTTCCAGGGTATCGAGTTTGGTTATTTCCAACCAGTCGCAACGGTTAAATTCAGGATTGGAGGATTCCCAGTAGATATCGCTTCCGAAAATATCACGAGCCTGGTTTTTCATATCTTCGACCATTATTGGAACGTCTTCTTCTGCATATGCAAAATCGTGTCCTATTCCCCAATATTCTTTATAAAAGAGGTCAGCGCCGGCTTGCAGGGAAAGTTCCATCAGAAGACGCATATCTGCAGAAGGATATAATCCATCATCATCTGTATTGATAGCTCTAAGATGACGATTCTGTAAATTTGCAATATAAACAGGATTCTGTGTCATTCTGGACCCCACAGCGATGAATCCATTCAATGGATAAAATGCAGCAAACATATTTGGGTCTGTGAGAGCAAAGTGAAAGGAAGCTGAACCACCATCAGAGAAACCTGTCATGTAGATCCTGTTATCATCGATGTTGTAGTTTTCCTTCAGATTCCTGATCTGGGTTTTGATATTTTCCATTCCTACCAGATCCCACCACATGGTGTACTGATTTCCCTGTGGAAAAAGAATAAACCAATTGTTTGTAACTTCATTGGGAAACAGGGCGGTTATTTGGGGAACGTATTCCGAAAAATCATCGATGAAATCTTTTCTTCCCACTCCGCCATGCAGGTAAACCAGCAACCGGGCAGGTTTGGTGTGATCATAATTTTGTGGAATATGAATGAAATAAGGAGCGATCAGTGTGTCATTTATCACATTTACCTTTTGCAGGAAGACTCCGGTACTGTCCTCTGGTAGATGTTTATTCCAATGCGTGAGAAGAACGAATAACGAATCGTTAGAAATGGAACTGTCATTTATAATATCATTCAGGGAATCTGTTCCCATCAGCCATGAACTAACAAGAAAAACAAATACAAAAATTATTACTTTTTTCATTTATAAATCACTTATTTATACCATTCTATAGTAACATCACCCACAATTTCGGGATCATCTACCGGGAAGTTGAATTTTTGCAGAACTTTCAAATAGCGCTTTTTAGTCTTAGCCGGCATTGTTATACTGGATATTTTACTGGCTATCAATTCTCCGGACTTTGTAAAGATCTTGATAAGAACAGCTTTTTTCAGCTCCAGGTTATGCGGATTTGAAACTACAAAAGCCACATCGGCACTCACTCTGGTAAGCTCGGTAATTTCAATATCAGAAATGGGTAAGCTTTTGCCCTGGGTCTTTTTCCAGCAGTTATGCATTATAAATCCAAAGATGACCAACAACATGAGAAGCAGCTTTACCGTTGGTGGTATGGGCCAGCGTTTTTTTATATCGATCCTGTCAATAGAGCGCATGGATACTCCTTAATTTCTTAATATTATAAATTCTGTAAAATAGAGTATTTTTGTCATCCTGAGAAATACTGTCTATTTCTCTAACGAAGGATCTCCGCTTATAATGAGACTTTGTCTGGCTTAGACGGATTCTTCGTCGAATGCTATGTGAGTTTTTATCAGCCTTAGGCTGACAAGCCTCAGAAAGACATATATTTTCTCATTTTGCATAATCTTTTCTTACTCTTCACAGATCAGGCAATTC
>JACNIV010000028.1 GCA_014382915.1 Candidatus Cloacimonadota bacterium
TAAAAAAAATGTAACTTTTAACTTTGTTAACGTTTCATTTGTAGAGATTTGAAGGAATTAGAAATTGGATACTGAAAGAAACAGTATAATAAGAGCAAAAAAGGATTTGCAGGAATTCGATTATCTGTATCGGAAATACTATCCAATTATGAATAATTTTGTATTTCATAGATTGAATGATGAAGCAGTGCGCAACGAAATTGTATCAAATGTTTTCTTCAAAGCAATGAAACGACTTGCTCTTTTCAGGTTTCTCGATTCCCGCAAATGCAGTTTTTCTTCCTGGCTATACAGGATCGCAGTGAACGAAATTAATCAGTTTTACAGGAATGTGAAAAGAGAAGATAGGATTAGAGAATCAGTAAAATGGAACACAGTAGATGGAGATGATATCCAGTTTAATTATAAGGTGATACAGCGCAAAATAGCAGTGTTTAAAACTTATGAACAGAACTTGATAACACTAAGATTTTTTGAGAAACTCAGCTACAGAGAAATTGCTGATATCTACAATAAGAAGGAAGGAGCCATCAAAGTGCAAATGCACAGGCTTCTGAAAAAACTTCGCTGTGATGTGGAAAAGGAGATCGAAAATGAAAGATCTTGAGAATAAATTATTTTCTATGGACGTTCCTAAAATAGAGGACGATCCTTTTGAAAATAAATTGAGAAGAAAATTGGTCAACAGGTTTTATAAACCGGCAAACAACTTCCGATTCAAATTCAAGCTGGTAACGGCTTTGGCTTCTTTGCTGCTCATTTTTGGCTGTGTCATTGTCATCCAACCGGGTGTAGCTCTCAGTTTGAATAAACTGATATTCCCTTCAAATATAATGGTAGCAGAGAGAGATAATAGTGGTACAGAAAATGAACTGGCTTATACATCCATTTTCAATCCACAGCTTGTGGATAGACTTGATCCATCCAAATTTCGGGAAGACAAAACATATATAATCCGTAAATATATATCTGCGGAAGAAGGTGCTGTGATGATAGTATCCGAATTCGATCAAAGAAAAAAACCAAAAAAATTACGTGAAGTTAGTTTCTAAAAAAAATAATAAATTGTCTGGTTTTATTCGTTACACCGTGACAAGGAGGAAAAATGAAAAATATTAGAGTAATACTCACCAGTTTGGTTGTGTTTACACTGTTTGCTGCTCCGCTTCTGGCCAAAGCTTATATGGGTGTGTATCTGGGTGATCTGTCCAAAAAGGATTATGAAGAATTTGGTTTGAAAGAAAATTATGGAATTCTTATCAAGAAGGTGGTAGATGAAAGTCCTGCCGCTGATGCTGGCTTGCAAAGTAGAGATATTATCCTGGAGCTTGCCGGTGATAAGGTATATACAACAGATCAACTTACAAAAATGTTAAGTTACTTTGAACCGGAACAAACAGTAAAGATCAAATATTTCCGCGATAAGAAAGTGAAATCACTGAATTTGAAACTGGGAGAAAAGGAAACTTATGAACCCAAGAAAAAAGCCTATCTGGGTGTATTCCTGGCAGAACTGGATAACGAAACACGTGAGAAACTGGAGCTGAAAGAACAGCATGGGATTTTAATAACTAAAACTGTTGAGGATGGTCCCTCTGAAAAAGCAGGAATTGAAAATAAAACTGTTTTATTGGAAATGGACGGAGAGAAGATCTACACAATAGATCAACTCACAAAAATGTTGGATAGCTACCAACCCGAACAAGAGGTGAAGTTATCTACTTTTCTCAAAAAGGATTACAAAGACGTTATGGTTAAACTTGGAGAACGTGAAGACCTGATGTTTAAATTTGGCGATGTATTCGACTGGGATTTTTTGAACAAACCCGATAACGTTTTTGTTTATCAGTATGATATGGAAAACAGAAAATGGGTCGGTGTAATCTTGAAAACAAATGAAAAGATCATTCGCGATGGAGATAAAGAAACCATTGAAATAGATATCTCTGTAGATAAAGTGATAGAAGATACACCGGCTGATAAAGCAGGATTAAAAGAAGGTGATAAGATTATAACTATTGATGGCAAAAATATCAAATCCAGTAAGCAGATCGGTAAAGTTATTAACGAAAAAGAAGTTGGAGATACTGTAGAACTGAAGATAGAACGTGATGGCAAAAAGATGACCATAACCTGCGAGATTGCTAAACGTAAAGATTATGAAGGATATGAAAAAGTTGAAGTTTCGGTGGATGACGGAGACATCAGGATATGGATGAACGGTGAAGAAAAATCAATTCTCGATATGAAAAAATTAAGTGAGGAAATGTATAAACTAAAAGCCCTGCAAAAAGCAGGAATAAAAGAGGAAATGAAAAAAGTACAAGAGGAAATGGAAAAAGTTAGAAGAGAACTTAATAATATCACCATTGAAATTGAAATCGAAGAAGAGATCTAAGTAACCGAATTCCTGCCTGCAGGAATTCGATTTTATACCTCCTGCCACCGGATTTTCTCGGGTTTTTTTTTCTTTATACCGTACTTTATCCTGTTGAGGTAGTGATTTGTTTTATTCTTCCACGTCATTTTGCTCTTTAGCAAGTTGAACTTGCTAATGCAATTGTGTTGATAAGTTCAACTTATCAACAAGAGGAAAGTAGAAATCTATCTTTATTAGTAATTAGAGAAAACATTTGACAAATAATTCATTTTTTTTTTTTCTTAAATTGGATTTCTCAGTAATATTTTCAACAGAAAGAAAGAAAAGTTAAATTTGCTTCGAGATGAATAGAATATTAAAAAGGAAGAGAGTGTTTCGATAAAGCAAGGATAGGTCCATTGCAAAATAATCTCCACAGCACTCTTCCCGGTGACATTAAGAAATTTCAGCGAAATGATGTCAAAAAGTTTTTGTGAAAAATAGTTTGACACTCTCTTCCTTCAATTTGTTTTGAAGGAGGAAGGTATGCTGTTCATTATCTGTAAGAATAAGTTTGAGTAATATTCTCCTGAACTCAGAAAAAAACAGAAAACAAAAAAAAGGAGAAATAAAATGAAAAAGATATTTATAATATTAATACTAGTATTTAGTATTACTTTGTGTTTAGCCTGGGAAGTAGTAGCTATATCTTATAACAATGTATATACATCAGTATATTTAATTGCTGGTACATACCGAGTTACGGTTGAAGGATATATCTCATATACATTGCCATGGGATTATACAAACACTTATTATGCATTTTATGAATTAAGAAATTCGGGGGGTACACAAGTACAATATGAATCAGGTTACTATAATACCCTTTATGAGTGGCAAACCGGATCTAATTATGATAGAGAAGTATTTCAACCATTCGAACTCACAACATCCGGTACTTACACTTTTAGGGGTGCATATATCGCAAGTTGGGCAACAACTGTAAACTCTACAAGTGCAACGCTTTTTTTTGATGATGCAGTTCCACCAGGAAATGATCAAGATTAATTGGTTCTGATGAAAAAAATATTATTCTTAATATTTCATATTCCATTTATGCTATTTTGTGTTGTACAAACAGGACCAAATGGAATATCGAGTTCAGAACACTTTAGTATAGACAGTGCTAATGGCACTGTCTATACTGTTTCCGATGCAGGGAATCTTTATAATATTAACATAGACACAAACGAATGGACTGCTATCAATACTCTGGAACAAAATAAGAAAATATTTTCTATGGATGCTTTTGATAATAAGATATATCTTTGTCGGGGAAATAGACTATTACGCTCTTATGATAATGGAGAAACCTGGTCTTATGCAGATAATGGTATCTGGAGTAATATTACTCTATTAGGTATTATAATCTGTAGGAGCAATTCAAATACACTGTATTTAAAATCTGGCTGGAGTACATGGTTTCGAAGTGAAAATGGAGGAGATTCCTGGCAGGAAGAGCAAATTTTCCCAGGTTTGGATATGGAACCTTCTGAAGATTCAGAATTACTAATAATACCTGGCTTGGATGTAATCAATATAAGCTATGATTTTGGAATAAACTGGTCTCAAAGTCCCAATACGTTGTTCACTGATTTTTTATTTTGGCCTTTATGCAGTACGATTGTTGATGATTCAACTTTTATTTTAGCAGGTGCAAGTGAAATAGAACCTGAAAATAATATCTTTATTACCTATGATGCCGGTGAAAGTTGGCAGAATTTAAATTATAATTACACCTTCGATGTAATTACAGATATAGAATATTCGAATGATGAGATTTTCATTTCTGCAAGTCGTTCAGTTTCTTCGCAAATTAATGGTGGTGTTTATAAATTGATTGAAAATAACCAAAATTGGCAACAAATGGGTAGTGATTTTTCTTTATGCAATACAGGTTATGGGATTGAATTTTTTAATAATTCGTTATTCTTTTCCAGTAGATTCAATGGATTATTCATAATTGAGGAAAATAATTCCTGGAACAATTTAGTTCCGGATAATGTATTTGATCTATTAATTTCAAAAACAAAAATTAATCAAAATTTTAATAACAGAATCATTGCAGAAAACGGATTCGCTTATTTTTCAGATGATTATGGTTATACATGGTCTCGTAAGGATTCTGCTTGTGTTTTTCTCGATATTGCGCAATCTCCATACGATCAAGAATTCTGGGTTACTACAAGAACCAGGGAAGGTGTTTATTTAACTTATGATTCAGGAGAAAATTGGATTTTCTCTTGTGATGGTATTGCTGAAGAAGACAGGCTACTCATGGAAAATATTTTCATTTTATCATCAGATGTTATATTAATATCAGGCTATGTTCATGAGAATTGGCAGCCATCCGATACTTATGTATATCAATCTAATGATCAAGGGATAAGCTGGGAAAAAGTATTGTCTATGGAATACACAAGTGCAACGTGTGACATTGCTTTCATTAATGTTATAAATCAGGATAATGTTCATTATGCTTGTTGTCGTGGACAAGGAATACTGGCAAGTTATGATTATGGATTCACTTGGGAAAACATTTACCAAATCCCTTCTTCTACTTATTGTGATTTTGAATATGATGGATCAGAATATTTTTATGTGATTACTCATAGTACTGATTCTCCATATTTTTTCAATATCTATCGAACAAGTGATTTTATAGATTGGACAATATGTACGGAAGAATTGCAAGAAGATTATTACTTTATTGATTTATCTATTGTTCCTTCTTCTGAAAATGTCTTGATTACTTTAATCTACCCAAGAGATAATGGAGGAAATCTAGATGATAAGTTGATGATTTCCGAAGATCATGGTTTAACATGGGATTTTGTAGAGCTTGTTGGTCTTCCTGAAGATACAGTACCCATTTCAATTTCTATCATAACAGAAACAAATGAAATTCTTATGAGTACAAATCACTCTATCTTTAGAGCTGATATTACTGAATTAGTTTCTGTACATCAGGTTACAGTCACTCCCTGTACAGAAATTGCAAATTACCCTAATCCCTTCAATCCCTCCACAACTATCAAATTCAACCTAATAGAATCAGGAAACGTAAAACTGGAAATATACAATATAAAAGGACAGAAGGTTAAAACTCTGCTGGATTGTTATATGATTCCCGGTCGCAGCGAATTGATCTGGAATGGGAAAGATGATAACGGGAAACAGGTAGGCTCCGGTGTTTACTTCTACCAGCTTGTTACTGAGAAGAAAACTATTACAAAAAAAATGATCCTTCTTCGTTGAAACTGCGAAGGATAAATATTAATAATGTAATAAATTATCGTTACGAAAGAGGACTTTCGTAACAAACGGATAAATCTTTATAGCGGTTTTTTAATATTTTCGATTTATTCTCCTTCGCTGAACTTCTCTACCTGGTAAATATATATCTCGGTATCGGGATCTTTATAGGCATCTCTGGGTAATCCGGCTTTACTGCTGCATAGGCTTTCCAGGAATTCGGTTCTGCTCCAGCCTGTTTCTGTGGCTACCTGTGGCAGGTAAACACCGCTGCTAAAACCTTTTCTTATCCACACTCCATCGATTCCCATTCGTATCTTTTCATGGTCATATATGCGTTCCATGGGTGACAGCACGGATATTTCGATCTCGATACCTTCCAGTTCTTTTTTGTTTTTCACCGGTATAAAACGCGGGTCTTCAAAAGCAGCCGAGACAGCCATTTCCACCACCGCTTTATAAAGCGGCATCCTGGCTTGCATATGCCCGATGCAGCCCCGCAGATTCCCCTTTTTATGCAATGTAACAAAAACCGCTCTCTCTAAAGCGAGATCAGGATTTTCAGGTGTGTCCGGGAAAATGATACTTCCTTTTTCCAAATAATTTTCAATGCTTTTTCTAGCCAATTCTAAAAGAAACTTTTTGTCTTTTTCTGTCATTTTATCTTCCTCTTTATTTTCTGGTGTATTTGGAAAAACTATCGAAGCATATCCTACCACTCTGCTCATATCACCGGATACATCACCGGAATTGGCATATTTCAGTAAAACAGCTTTGTCATGCTGAAAATGCTGCATGATTTGCAGGAAAGGATAAAGGGCAAAGTAACCGCACAATTCGCAATTACGCGAGAAAATTTCCTGTCTCAATTTATCCCACTTCTTTTCCAGGATAAGATCGATGGTATATTGATCCATCTTGCTGGCGGTTTTGTAATTATGAAAGTGCGACATATCACTGCTATTTATATATAGTAATTTTTTATCGGTATCTTCTGTGATTGAGATAATGGTTTCTGCTAATTTATCCAGCAGGGAAAGATCGTTTGTGGAAGTGAGAATCAATACCACTTTGAAATTATCCAATTTGTACTGCAGGAATGGCAGTTGTGCTTCCAGGCTATGCTCAGGAGCGTGGATATCCAGTTCAAAAACGAACCTTTTGTCTGCCTTTATTAACTCGCTGGAAATGTCTTTATCTATAGGAATCTTACCGAAAGGAGTCTGGCAGAAATCGCCATTATAAATGCTTACTACATCGTTACTATAATGATGACTGGGTCCTAATAAAATAACCGTATCGATCTTTTTCCCATTCAATAGCGAATAGCCAAGAGCTGCTACTTTACCGGAATAGACAAATCCTGCATGAGGAGAAATAAGACCGAAAGGATTAAGATCGCTATTTTCTTCCAGATCGATGTTTTCAAAAAATGAATCCATCATTTCCTGCAGCTTAGCACGGTCTTTGGGATACCACTGTCCAGCTACTGCCGGTTGGCGCGTTTGCGAAGACAAACAAGAAAAAAGAAGGAAAATTAACAAAATGTACATATACTTTTTCATAAGCACCTCATATTTTACAAAGACTAAAATAGAATTATCGTTTTTTTTATACAAGAAAAATAATTAAATTTCTTGGCAGTGTAAACTTAACTGTGTCTGAGAAGGCACATAAAGTTGTTTGACAAAAGA
>JACNIV010000029.1 GCA_014382915.1 Candidatus Cloacimonadota bacterium
TGTCGATGTCAAACCTTCCCGTTACTGGGGCTTCGATCTCGAGTTTGACAGCCAGAATTTCAACTTTGGGCTTAACGGCTTCTACAAGAATTTTACACTACGGGTAGGAATGTACGAAATAGAAGACTATATAGGTATGAAGGGGGATGAAGGTAGTAATAAGCTGGCGATCAATCTTAAATATACCTTGGATCATTTTTCAGAGATGAAAGCATCCGAAAAGAGGAAGAAAACCATCAGCCAGCGTAGCAGATCGATGGAGAGAACTACCCCGGATGTTGATACCTACGATGAAGATTCTAATCCATTGAGAGATGAACTCGAACAGATAAGAAAACGCAGAAAACAAGCTGAAAAGGAACTGGAAGAGATCCGTAAACTTCTGCAAGAATAATAATAGTAACTTATGAGAAAGATACTTTTTTCGTTAATCTTTACTGTCATTTTTGCGCAACTGGTCGCGCAAGATGATATTATGTCTATCTTAAAACCGCAGGAACAAGAGAAACCTCTGCTGGAGCAATTGAAAGAAGAACGCAAAGAACTGGCTGTCCTGGAAGAGGAAATCTCTTATTTTTACAATCTGTTGCAGCAAAGAGCAGGTGTGCGGAAGCTCTATGAAAAAGGAAAGATTAGTGATCTGAAGAAAGTATTTTCCAAACATGTAAAGGTTATGGACAGGATGTTCGAAGAGAATCGTCTGGAAGCCCTCAGCTTGAAAATAGGAGAACAAAAGATAGTCTACGGCGATATAGTAGAACTTCAGGATCAGATTCTTTATTATCGTGCCAAACTGGCTTTTATCAAGAAAGATTATAAAAAAGCGCAAAACCTGCTCGAGGATTTGGTAGCGAATTACCCCCAGTCACAAAGACTGAATCCCGGGCTGCTGATCCTGCAAGAGATCTACTTTAGAGAGGGTCGTGATGAACAACTGATCACCTGCTTCGATAATTATGCAGAAGATATCAGCATAAAACAGAACTACTGGCTGGCACAATCCTACTTTAATGTAGGGAGATATGAAGATGCTTTAAGCATCTTTAAGGCTCTATCTAAAAATAAAGAGTTCGGTTTCCAGGCCAAAGCCATGCAGGCCATGATCGCTTACTTTATGGATGGTATCGATACAGCAATAGAGAAATTTAAGATTCTCGAAGAACGTTACGGAGCAGGTACGGATTATTATGATTTTGTAATTCTTTCTCTGGCTCGGCTCTATTCTGTCAATGACGATATTGACAAGGCATTAACTCATTATGAAAACTACAGCAATACACACAATGGAAAAATAGATGATGCCCTTTTATATGAAATTGCTCTGCAATTCTATAATAATCAGAACTATAATAAAGCCATTAATTATTTTAACGAGATCGTAAAGAAACCGGTGAAGAGTGAATACTTTGCTTCGGCCAAATTTCTGGTAGCTGTTTCCGAGCAGGGACGTGGTAACTTTGATCAGGCAGAAAGCACCTTGACTGAGATCATAAGCCGCAATAATATCCTATTGGAGACAATGAACACAAAATACAGATTACTGGCAAAATACAATGAAACTTGTCGGGAATTGACCCATCTGGATATTCCAGCAGAAGAGATCGAAGCTCTGCAAAAAAAGGCAGATAACATTGAAGAAGCACTGCAAAGCACAAATAGTACAATGCAGGAACTCTATACAGGTCTTGATCCTTTATCGCTGGAGCTCTTGCAACTACTGGAAGAAGAATATCTTTCCTACAGCAACACCATTGCCGATATCGAAGCAATAATCCTGCTGGCAAACACAATTCCCAACAAGAGGATCCCGGCTATTATTGACCGGGAAATAGCCTCCACGGATTCCTCGATCGTAACCCTGCAGATACTGAACTACCTCGGTCACAGATCCAGATTTACTTATAAGGACTATGATTTTGCCAGGGCTCTGGCCATAGAAAAAGTTTACCAGGATAACCTGCTGAAAACCTGGAATGAGATTGAACAGATAGCAATAGCCAATAAACATGAGGAGATGCTTCAAACGATACGGGAATCCAGGAAACTGGTAGAAGAGAACCTCGAATCTATCGATGTTATTGCCCAATACATGTTCAAAGGAAAGCCCTCGGATGAATTCCAGCAGATTATCCAGGAGGAGTCTGAAGCTATCGATAAAAACCGGGAAAACCTGATCTCCCTGAAACAAGAGGTAATTGAAAATTTTAATAAACAGATAGCCAAGAGATTGAGTAAAGAAAAGGAAATCCTGGTTGCCGAATTCCAGTCGCTTAATCTCTCTTACGATAAAGCTCTTGCCATTATCATGGATGAGGTTAAAGTAGAGAACGAGAAGTATCAGTTCAGTCTATTGGGAGTGCTTTTCAAGCAGACTCAGATCATAGATGAAGAGTATCAGGAATTTCAGGAAAAACTTAGAAATGAATAATATTACAAGCAGGAAGTTTACTTTTATTATATTAATATTGCTGTTGGCAGTGGCAGGAATTATAGCCCAGGACGTGGTTAACGATATAAATTCCCAGCTGCAGGAGAAGTATAATGAGAAAATCGCCAATAAAAAGGATGTCTACCAGAGAACTTTAAGGTTTATCAATGAGAACCCCCATTCACCGGGTTTATCCACACTCTATTTTTATCTTGCCGAAATGAGCACGGAGATCGATATTCATAATCCCTCTGTAACGGCAGGATATTATAAAAAAATATTGGAAAAAGATACTAACTTCTTGCAGAAAGACGCTGTTCTCTATAATATTGGTTATTACGGTTTCGCCGCGGAAGTTTATCAGCGTGATGAAGCCAGACAGAAAAATATCGATCTGGTCATGAATTGGCCCGATTCACTGCGTTTGAGTGAAGAGAGGTTGCAATATGTGCTCGCTGCCTACAGGCAGGTCTGGGAAGATTTCCCGGAATCGAGCTATAATACCGAAGCAGGTTACAGGCTGGGAACGGTTTACTTTGAAATCGCTCTCGATACTCGTGTTCCTCAGGAATATTATGAAAAGGCTATCTACTATTTTGATCTGGTCTCGAAAAAAGAGGACGATCCTCTGGCAAATTACGGTCTTTTCCAACGAGCCTGGACCCATTTTGCCAGCGCCAACTTCACCAAAGCTATTGAAGATTTCACCCTTATTCTGCAGACCATCCATATAGATTCCCTGCAAATAGAAAAGACTTTCTTTGAAGCAGATGCTATCGAAAATATAGCTTTCAGTTTGATCGAATATGACGGTACCGATTTTGAACAGTTCTCCCTGGCTGCTGCCAAAGCAAAGGAGATATTTCACAGCTTTGTAAGCAAAGAATATGGCAAGGAAGTAATCCTGAAATCGATCGAGTTGAAGCATAAATACAATGCACCGATGCAGGCAGCGGATCTTTACAATGCCTATATTGCTCTCTATCCAGAGGGATTAAACTGTCCCATTTTCGTGGATTCCATTATGACCATCTACAAGCGCAATCCCTCCAGAACCAGGAGCAGTGTGCCCGCGGAAGAACTGGTTATTGATGAGTATATTCGCTTGACAAAAGACTTCAGAGTCGATTCTCCCTGGTTCCAGGACAATGCGGATATCGATAAAACTCCGCAACTGGCAATAATTCGGGAAGCATATGAATTCATGGAACCGAAATATTATAACAACTTTGCCCAATCCGCAGAGGAAAATGATTATCTTATTTATAAAGAACTGGTAGAAAATTACTGCCGCTATGATGCTTTCAGTGATGATGCCGGTGCCAAGCAGATGGAAAACATGCGTAAGAATGTGATCGACTTCAGCCAGGATATGGCTGAATCCAGCCAGGAGCCACGTCTCTATTTAGCTGTGGTAGCAGACATCAATACCTTTATCGAAAGTTATCCTGAACATCCAGCCCTGCAGGAGTACAAGGAAACGGAATTCTACAATTACGAACAGATTTATAATGTTTTGAAAACCACCATCGGAGATAGCGCTTATGTGGATACGGTAAACAATGTCACCCTGAACAAAGATGATCTTGATTCTCTTTTTGTGATGGCTGCCCGGAAATATGAAGATTACCTGAACACTGCTGCCACCTCCAGCAAGACTATCGAAACAGAGTTGATCCGCATCGTTTACCAGCGTGCCGAACTGAATTATGCACGTAATGATTTTGAGGAAGCATACAACGATTTCAACAGGCTTCTGAACTATGCTATTAATAATGAGATCAAGAAGATCTCCTATGCCAGACTGGCCGAGATCAGCCAGTCCCGGAATGATTACAGCGGAGCGGAAAACTATTATCGGGAAGCTACCAAGTACGCCTCCGATGAAGAAAAACAGGTATATAACAACAACATCCTGGCTACCATGCAGACCAAGGCTAATACACTGGCAGATTCGGCAGATTATATCTCTGCCGCCCAGGAATACCTGCGGCTGGCTGCTGAGATCGAAAATGATGATCTGGAAAAGAGTATAGGCTTCATAGTTAAAGCAATAGAGAGTTACCAGCAGGCCGGAGAAAATCAGACAGTTATCAATCTTTTCCTGGATGTTGCTGCCAAGAAGAATGATAAAAATGATATCCTGGCCGCTTATATCAGCGCCTGGACCATCTCCGACAGCCTGCAGGATTGGGAGCAGAGCGCAGGACTTCGCAAGCAGTTCATTAATAAATTTAAAGATTCTAACGAAGCTTATAAACTTCGTTTGCAGATAATAGGTTTTTATGAAGGTGAGCAGTTCAACGATAAAGAACGTGCTGCCGATATGTACCTGCAGCTTCATGATGAAGCAGACCAGATGGATATTGGCGAAGATCGAAAAGAGAATATTTTCTTAAATGCCTACCGCATCTATAACGAACTGGGCAATGAGAACATGATCGTGGAACTGTGTCTTCGTTTTGAGAAACTCTATCCCTCCCATCCCAAAGCCAATGACTTCCTGATCAGAATTGCCAAGATCTATAACGACCGGGGGAGGAGCAGAAATTTGAAGAACTGGCTGCCTATCTTTATAAGAAAGATCCTACCATCGATCTATTTATCACTATTGCTGCTGAAAAACTGAAAGAGATCAAAACCGAAGTTGACAGCCTTTTCGAATCCGAGCAGTATAGCAGGATGTTTACCCGCATAAAGGATTTCAAACTGACCGATGAACATTATAGAGAAAAAAATCTTCACCTTCCCACTGAGGCGATCTACGAAGCTTTCGATTATTATGATAATTACATCACTTTCTATAACCGTTTCGAGGAAGAAGTGAACAGGATCGAAGTCAGTTTCTTGGCCTCCACACCTGGTGAATTGCTGCGCGTGAACGAACTGACGGAATGGAAGAACCATCTGACGGAAGGCCAGCGGCGTATTCCCAAACTTATGGAGCAATGCGATGCCTTAAAAGCAGATATTATCGCACTCATACAGGAAGGAAATAATTTTGGACTGAAACCGGAGGACAGAACTCGAGCACTCTATATCGGTGGTAAGATATACGATCATGGAGCCGATGTCGTTCAAAAACAGATCCAGAAATATATCGATGTCTCCAAGCAGTTGAATAACGAACAGATGACGGCTAATCCTGTGCAGCAGAAACAGTACAAAATGACCATCAATAATAAGGGAAATGAGTTCGTGCTGGCTTTTCTCAAGAAAGGTGTTCAACTCTACAATACTCTACTCTCTACCTTCTATGATGGTAAAGATTACTCTGATCAGTGGACCGATCTGGCCTATGGCAGACTGGTGGATCTGGGTGTTCGTAAGCTGAAAGTGTTCGAACATATTTTCACAAATTATGCCTGGGAAGTAAATAGCTCAGCCCTTAGCGATCTGTCTACAAGCAGCGTAAACAGCGCTTCCTGGCATGCAGTGCAGATAGCTCCCCAGTCGTCCACTGTTTTTGATTCTGCCAGGGTAATTTTGATACCACCCCGACCGGGGATATATCTGAAAAGGGAATTCACTGCAGAGATAAAACCGGAACTGATTACTTTTGATTATGCCTATGACAAACCGGTGGAAGTGTATTTAAATAATGTGCTGGTAGAAAAAGCAGCAACCCTGCGGGAGGATTTTGTTAAAGTGAATAATGTACTGACACCGCATTATTCAGTGGACTCCTCCAGAAATATGAAATACGGTTTGAACAATATCATTATCAAAATAGCTGTGGATTCAACAGCTGTTGATGCAACTCCGTTCAGCTCTTTCATTACCCTGCAGTACGATAAGGAAAAACTGGAGATCGCCAAAACTACCGAAAAGAGGATCCTGCTATCTGATTACAGTTGGCTGACCAGGAAAGATGACTTTGTGCTGGAAGAGGCAACTTCTAATATTGAAGAAGAAACAGCAGTTACCGACACAATGCCGGCAGACTCTCTGGCCTATGCACAGGTGCAGACAGATACTATGGCAACGAATCAGGAAGAAGCAGGCTGGTTCTCAGCCAGTGCTAGCAATTTCCAGTTCTTCAAGGCTCAGATGTTTGGTCTGGAAAGCAGTGAGGCGCTGGATATCTGGCATCCGGTGATCGATTCCAATAATGTGGAAACAGTATATTTTAAAAAGGATATTGATCTCGATGGTGATGTGATAGAGGCTCAGGCTAAACTGATCGGTCAGAATAGTGTAACACTCTGGGTGAATGGTGAACTGGTGATAGCTGATCAGGGATTGATCGTGGATGACAGGCTGAAGAAGATACAATCTCACGAGATCAGCATAGCCCAGCTGAAACCCGGCAAGAATACTATACTGGCAAAAGTTGTAGGCGGTAGAGAATTCAAGGGCTTTATCTTTGAAATGAATTATACTATTAGGAAAACGATAATAAATTCGGTGGTAGATACCCCGGGTATCTCAGAATGAGAGGTGAATTATGAAAAGAGTACTAATTTTATGTATATTAATTATATTTATCTCCTCTTTGCTGGCGCAAACCACAACCGAACAAAGCACCAAATCGGGCAAGTACAGCAATCTTAAAAAACTGAAAAGCGAAGCTGAAGAAGAGGTAAAAATTGAGATCCGTAAACCAGATAATGTTGCACTGATGCCACGCACTCAGACGGATTACGATTCCGATATGAGATTGAATGTTATAGATAAGTTTAAAAAATCCAATAAATTACTTTACTAAGGGAGGTAAGTAATGAGTAGAAGTTTCAGAATATTATTGCTGGTTATTTTATTGTTCAGCGTAAGCAGTCTTTCTGCTGCTGTGAATGTAGTCGAAATGTTCGTACAGGGTGGTGTGTTCATGTACATCATCTCTTTCTTATTGATCGTGATGCTCATTATGGCGATTATCAAGTACTGGCAACTTACAATTCAAGAGAAACTGGATACCAAGAAGTTTT
>JACNIV010000030.1 GCA_014382915.1 Candidatus Cloacimonadota bacterium
AACGAACCTACTGCAGCAGCCCTGGCTTATGGAATGGAAAATAAAAAAGAAGAAAAAATAGCTGTTTACGACCTGGGTGGCGGAACTTTTGATATTTCTATTTTGGAAGTAGCCGAAGGTGTAGTAGAAGTGCTCTCTACAAACGGTAATACACATCTTGGTGGAGATGATTTCGATAAAAAGCTCATGGATTGGATTCTTGAAGAATTTAAAAAACAAGAAGGTATCAGCCTTTCTGGCGACCCAATGGCTATGCAGAGAGTAAAAGAAGCTGCTGAAAAAGCAAAAATCGAACTTTCCGGAACTCAGACAACTAATATCAACCTGCCGTTCATCACAGCAGATGCCGGTGGTCCGAAACATCTGAGCCTTGACCTTACACTTTCTCAATTCAACAGGATGACAGGCGATCTGGTGGTACATTCTATAGATCCGTGTAAACTTGCACTTAAAGATGCCAAACTAAAGGTAGAAGATATAGATGAAATACTTCTGGTAGGTGGTAGCACCAGGATTCCTGCCGTTGTGGAAGCAGTGGAAAAATTCTTTGGGAAAAAACCCAGCAAAGGAGTTAATCCCGATGAAGTGGTTGCGGTTGGTGCAGCAATCCAGGGTGGTATTCTGTCTGGTGATGAAGATCTGAAAGATATTCTGCTGCTCGATGTTACGCCCCTTTCGCTGGGTATCGAAACTCTGGGTGGAGTTATGACCACTCTTATAGAAAGAAATACAACCATCCCAACCAAGAAAAGTCAGATATTCTCTACAGCAGCAGATAATCAACCTGCTGTTTCTATTGTTGTTCTACAAGGAGAACGTTCCATGGCTTCTGATAATAGAAGACTTGGTAACTTTGAACTTACAGGTATTCCTGCAGCACCGCGTGGTCTTCCACAGATCGAAGTTACCTTTGATATAGATGCTAACGGGATTCTGCATGTTCATGCTCAGGATAAGGGAACAGGTAAAGAGCAATCAATCAAGATCGAAAGATCCGGATCACTTAATGAAGAAGAAATAGATAGAATGGTGAAAGATGCCGAAGCTCATGCTGATGAAGACCATAAACATAAAGATTCCATACAGGCACGAAATGAGCTGGATACATTGATATTCTCCACAGAAAAAAGCCTGGGCGAACATGGTGATAAGCTGAAACCGGAAGAGAAAAAAGATGTGGAAGATGCCATCAAAGAAGCTAAAGAAAAACTGGAAGAACTCGATAAAAAATCTGCCTCTAAAGAAGAATTCGAAGCCGTGCGCGATGAACTTGCCAAGAAAGCCCAAAAGATCGGTGAGATAATTTATGCGGAAATGCAAAAACAACAAGCAACTCAAGGCGGACCCGGTCCCGATATGAAAGATGCTGAATTTGATCCCGGCAAAATGGGTGGTGAAAAAGCGCAGGAACAATCTAAAGCAGATGAGCCCGTTGACGCAGATTTTGAAGTGGTGGACGAGGATAAATAAATTTATAAAACCTTGAAAAGGTAGATCCAGAGGCATTCTTTTAAAATCGAGCTTTTCAACGGTTATTAAAAATATAGTAAAACCATTGAAAGGGTTCAGCAAGAAGAAAATACTTGTAAGCCCTTTCAAGGTTCTCGGTTAAAGGAAATTGAATGGCAAAAAGAGATTACTATGAAATCCTGGGGATAGATAAAAACGCTTCGATAACAGAAATTAAAAAAGCCTATCGCAAACTGGCAATGAAATTTCATCCTGATAAAAACAAAGACGACAAAGCAGCTGAAGAGAAATTCAAGGAAGCTTCAGAAGCTTACGAAGTTCTGAGCGACTCTGACAAAAAGCAAAAATATGATCAATATGGTCATGCCGGATTGGAAGGTGCTTTTGGTGGGCATGGTTTCACCTGGGACAATTTCACACATGCCGGTGACTTTTCCGATATTTTTGGAAGCGGTGGTTTAGGCAGTATTTTTGAACATCTTTTCGGTGGCTCTTTTGGAATGGGTAGAAGCCCCCGCAGCAATAACCGGGGCGAAGATCTGCAGATATCACTCTCCCTTACCCTGGAAGAAATCGCCAGAAGTGTAGAAAAGAAAATCAAAATAAGCGTTAAAGATACATGTGACAAATGTAATGGTTCAGGATCTTCCGATGGGCAAGTTCAAACATGTAATCAATGCCATGGCTCCGGCCAGGTACGTCAATTAACACGTTCTCTTTTTGGGCAGATGCAAACAATTGTAACCTGTCCTTCCTGCAATGGCGAAGGAAAGATAATTAAAAATAAATGCCCCAAATGCAGTGGTGATGGCAGAATATTAAAAACCAAAACCATCAGCATCAGTATCCCTGCCGGAGTTGCCGAAGGACAATATATCCGTCTGCGAGGACAGGGTAACCGTGGTAAACGCGGTGCACAAAGCGGCGACATCTTAGTTCTTATCCGCGAAAAAGAACACAATATCTTCGAAAGAGATGGCAGCCATCTGATGTGTGAATATCCTATCAGCTTTTCACAGGCAGCACTGGGCTCGGAATTACGAGTTCCTACTCTTACTGGAAATGTAAAAATGAAAGTTCCTGCCGGTACGCAGTCAGGTAAAATATTCCGCCTACGATCTCAGGGACTTCCACACACAAACAGTTCTTATCATGGTGATCTTTATATTAAAGTACGTGTGATAACACCCACCAGATTGAACTCAGAAGAAAAAGACCTTTTGAATAAACTCAGCCGGTTCGATTTAGATAAAAAGCTGAATCCGGAAAAAAGTTTTTTTGAAAAACTGAAAGGTTATTTTGTTTAAGTTTACTATTAGATGGAAAAAGAACTTAATTAAACACGGAAATTTTCATCCTAAAAGAAGGGGTCAGGGGAGTTTGAATGCCTGGATTTTTTGTACCACAGCTTACTATCGGTGATGTTAGCATTTTAATCAGTGGCGAAGAATTCCATCATATAATTCATGTTTTCCGAAAGAAAGTTAACGAAGAAATCTTGCTCACAAATGGAAAAGGAATTGTGTCAAAAGCAACTATCACTTCCATCAGAAAGAAAGAACTCACTGCCAACATCCTGGAAATCCGGGAGGAAAAAATATCTCAGCCTAAAATAGCAGTTGCATTTCCACTACTCAAAAACAAACATGATTCCCTGATAGTGGAAAAACTTACTGAATTGGGAGTGAAAGAATTTTACCCTTTAATTACAGAAAGAACCGTACGGCAACCATCTAAAAATACACTGGATAAATTTACAAAAATTGCCATTTCGGCGATCAAACAGTGTGACAACGCATTTCTGCCAAAAATTCATGAATTCTCTACTCTAAAGGTATTATTCAACAAATTACAAAAAATGCATAAACAACCTCTAATCGCCCTTGAAATCGGAGAGCACCGGCTTTTAGCTAATGTTGCACAAGAATTCAATGAGCAGGAATTGTGTCTTATCTTTGGTCCGGAAGGAGGATTCAGTTCTGCTGAAATTAATCTCCTGCAACAGGAAAAAATTCCCACCTTTACGTTGGGTAATCATATCCTGAGGGCAGAAACAGCAGCCATTACAGCAGTTTCGCAATTAATGGGATTCTACCTGAAACAAAACCCAAAATATTATTAATATGAAAGAGATAATAAAAACTATCGCCGATACGATCGTGGGTTCCTGTTTCTGGAATAAAACGTTCATTGTAGGTGGTTATGTGCGCGACCTGATAATGGGAATAGAGTGCAATGATCTGGACATTGTGGTTGCCTTTGAGGATGGCGGCAAAGAATTAGCTCAAATGTTATATGAAAAAGGCATTTCCACTAAACCTGTGATCTTTGAAAGATTCGGCACTGCTATTATTAATATTGGTGGTCATCAAATAGAATTTGTAATGACTCGAAAGGAAGCATATTCTGCCTGTTCACGCAAACCCGATGTCGCAGCGGGTAGCCTGGAAGAAGATATTCTGCGGCGGGATTTCACGATCAATTCATTATCGATGAATATAAATACAGGTGACATCAGCGACCTTACAGGTAAAGGTCGGGAAGATATTACAAATAAAATCATTCGTACGGTTTCCAATCCGGAACTTACTTTTAAAGAAGATCCGTTACGTATGCTGCGTGCGGTTCGTTTTGCTGTACAACTGAATTTTGAGATCGAAGCACAAACGCAGGATGGTATTAAACAACAAGCTGATGAGTTAGCACATATTTCCTGGGAACGAAAACGTGATGAACTTACAAAAATACTGCTTTCTAAGTATCCAGCTCACGGCATAGAAATGTTAAAGCAATTTGGTCTGATGAAGCATTTGATCCCCGAATTAGAGGAAATCATCGAACTTCCCGGTGAACATTCTGATGACCTGGATGTTTATTCGCATTCTCTAAAAGTTATCGAGCATGTCCGTCCTCATCTTGGTTTACGTTTGGCGGGACTCCTGCATAATATTGCAAAAGACACAATTCCTGAAGAAAATGAAATAATTTGTTTGGATTATGAAACCCGGGATGCCTTACTAATTAAACAGATCTTAAAGAGATTAATGTTCCCGAATAAGGTTATTAAGGTAGTAATTTTCCTGGTTGATAATCATACACGTTTAAATTTTATGGAAAATATGGAAATGCTTTCGAATACCTTTGTGATGGGATTTATAAAGGAAATGAAAGGTAAACTGGATATTCTATTTGAATTCATTCAGGCAGATAAGATCAGCCATCTTCCCAAATATTGTAAGCCAGATTTCATTCCTGTGCTAAAAAAAAGAATAGACAAGATAAGAAAACAATTCGAAGGAAGAACCATGCCCGTAAAGGGTGTGGATATTATGGAATATTTTAATATTTCGGCTGGAGAAAAAGTTGGCGAATTATTAAAAAAAGCAGAAACTATCTGGTGGGAACATCCTGAGTGGAATAAGGAATCGATCTTGCAAGAAATAAAATTATAGGAGGATATAATGGCTTGTAACAAGAAAGAAAGTAAGGTAACTAAAGCAGTGCGTGACGGCGTGGTGAAAGCAATCCACACTGGCGAAGATATCGCTAAAACTGTAGGCATCATCACCAGAGAAATTATTAAAACCACTAAAGACGAGGACATGAATACAAAAGAAAAAGCACAAAAACTTGCCAAAGAAGCACTGGAAGGCGTTAAAGAGGGTTATAAAAAAGCCCAGCCGCCCACCGAAGAATTTGTAAAAAAAGCATCAAAATCCATTTTTGAAGCATTCAAGGAATACGCTCCCAAAGTTGCTCATTTCACAAAAGATGTTTTCGAAGGAATTCGCGACGGCGCTAAAGATGTTGTAGGGGAAAGCAAGAAGAAGAAAGACGAAAAGAAAGAAGAATAAAATAAACTCAGAAAGACGAAGTTTTATTTGACTTGCCCCGATGTAAAACTTGGGGCGAGAATCCAATCCTCGACTCACACTTCAGTCTGCATTTTATTACGCCCGGACAGGTCGATGCGAGTCAAGTTTTACTATGGTTGGATACTTTACGTCTTTTTCTTTCACAAATTCTTTTTGGAAAAGTCGGAAAGTTAGAAAGCTGAAAGAAACTTTACCAAACTTAGTTGAGAGAATTTCGAGGAAAGAAGTTTGGGAAAGTAAAAGTTCGCACCTGTCCAGCAAAGGGTAACTTTGAAAAAGTTTATATGCAGGATTCTCTCTGGGAAACTTTTTCAAAGTTTAATCAAACTATTTCAATAACAGCATCTTCTTTAATTCAACAAAGCTCTCCGTCTGTAATTTATAGAAATAAACACCTGAGCTGAAATTTTCTGCATTCCACAGATAATCATGTTTACCGGAATTAAATCTTTGAGACTCGATGATCTGTCCTTTTAGATTGAATATGTAAAGAACTCCAGTTTCATTTTCCTTAATGTCGAATTGGATGTTTGTTAATGGGTTAAATGGATTAGGATGGTTACCATACAATATTGTTTCACTTGGGTGATCAGGTGTATTATTCTCTTCTTCTGGAATTGATAAAGAAATAGGTCCATAATTTTCCGTTTCTCCACTACCCGATACACTCTCCAGCCAATACCAGTAGGTGCTATTTTCCAAAACCGGGTATTGATCCTGGAAAGAATAATCTGTAGGTTCAGTTGTAGTTCCTGCACCCGGTATAAGCCCGGAATTATTAAGACAAATAGATGTATTATTTTCAAGTGCTGTTTCACTTTCTCCACGGTAGACATTCCAACCCAGATTATTAGTTTCGGATTGAGTAGTCCAACACAAGTTTGAACTACCATTTGAATAATCAGCAGTAAATGAAGAAAGTGTTACAGGAAGGGGTGAATCACACACTATCCAATCTGGTAAACCAACAAGTGTTCCATCATTATTGCCTTTTGAATCAAAAGCTGTTACTCCTCCATTCTCATTCAATTTCCAATATCCCACAAGTCCTTGTTCATTTCCGGTTAATTCATTATACATATTGTTTTGAATTTCTGTTTGTGTGCGAACATCATCCCATATACGAATCTCATCAATGCTTACATTCATGTACATCCCACCAATCCAATATTCATATGCAAAGTATAAATTCTGATTTGGGTTTCCTACTGTTCCATTAGTACTGCCGTATTGAGTTCCAGCAGCTAAATTCCCATTTACATAAATATATGAATTCGTACCTGTATATACACCAGCTAAATGAACCCATACATTCTTTTGTATACTTGCATCTGTCTGGAACCCAAGTGAATTTCCATCTGTATCCGCTACTGCAAAGTACGCTTTATCATTTTCGACAGTTGTATTTCCAATTCGAAAGAAAAAGCCATAATATGGACTACCACTATTCCATTTCCAATGAGCAATCCAGCTTCGATCACCTCCCCATTCATCTGGCATTTTTATCCAACCCTCAACAGTGAAACTATCACCATAATTAATATTGGCGTCACCACAATTTACAAGATCACTTATTCCATCGAAATAAAGACAATAATTAGTTGCAAAGAGACCTTGTACAATGATTAGAAATAAAACAAAAAAACACAATTTAACTTTCATTTTTCCTCCTAATACGTTTTTCATTTTTTTTCTCCTTCATTTAATAAACCGTAAAGAATACATTTGGGATATTTGAATAAGTACGTTTCAATATCACTCAGTAATGATTTTTTTTTAAGGTGAACGCCAAATTGGTATGCAGAATCATAACTTTTAATTTTTCTTTCATTGAATTTTGAAAAACTATTATTTTCATTATTATTGAATTTATGGCAGTGTAAACTTAACTGTGTCTGAGAAGGCACATAAAGTTGTTTGACAAAA
>JACNIV010000031.1 GCA_014382915.1 Candidatus Cloacimonadota bacterium
ACACAATTCAATCCGACCGATCTTATTAAAGAGATCATTAATTCCTATCAACATAAATATAATATAAAATTGGAAATGGAAAATGACATCGTTGTAAGTTTTGACCGTACTCATTTTTATCAGATCATTACAAATCTGGTGCAAAATGCTATCGATGCTACTCAGGAAACAGAAGAAATCCTGATTCGTGTCTTTTTCGGTGATGAAGCAGTAATTATTCAAATCATTGATAATGGCTCAGGTATATCCACAGAGAATATATCCAGGATTTTCGAACCGTATTATACAAATAAGAAAAAAGGGACCGGGCTGGGACTTGCTCTTGCAAAAAAACTGGTTGACCTGAATGATGCGGAAATCCAGGTTAAGAGCAAAATCGGGCAGGGAAGTACGTTTGAAATAATATTAAAGACGGTTTAGAAATAGGTTTGAATTAATGGAGATGAAATGAAAATACTGATCGTTGATGATGAAATGAATATCTGTCTTACACTTAAAAACATCCTGAAAGATGAAGGACATATCTGCGAATATACTATTAAAAGCAACAAAATAATGAACCTTTTTGAATCATTTAATCCCGATGTGGTGCTTCTCGATGTTCGCCTGGATGGTGCTAACGGTTTGGATGTATTACAAAAAATGAAAGATAAAAATTCCCAGACCACTATTATTATGATCTCGGGACACAGTGGAATAAAAGAAGCAGTAAGAGCAATTAAAATTGGCGCATACGATTTCCTGGAAAAACCACTGAGCCTGACAAAAGTAAAAATTATCGTAAATAAAGCTTATGAGTTTCAAACTCTCTCCAGGAATTATAATAATCTTAAAACTACCGTAGATGAACAATATCAGATCGTGGGAGAAAGTAAACCTATTAAAGAAATGCTCATGTTAGTCCAAAAAATAGCCTCCAGCGACTCTAAAGTTCTTATAAGGGGTGAAAGCGGTACCGGCAAAGAACTGGTCGCCTACGCTGTTCATAACGGCAGTAAAAGAAGAGATAAACCTTTTATTAAATTTAATTCTGCTGCCATTCCCAATGAACTGGTAGAGAGCGAGCTTTTCGGTCATGAAAAAGGAGCTTTTACCGGTGCTCATAAAAGTAAAGATGGCAAGATAGAACAGGCAGACGGCGGTACGCTTTTTCTGGATGAGATCGGTGATATGAGCTTAAATGCCCAGGCTAAGATCCTCAGGGTTATCCAGGAAGGTGAATTTGAAAGAGTGGGTGGCAATAAAACCCAGAAGATCAACATTCGGTTAATTGCTGCCACGCATAAAAACCTGGAAGCACTGGTTGAACAGGGCAGTTTCCGGGAAGACCTGTATTACAGATTGAACGTAATTCCCATCACCACCCCTCCCCTGCGGGAACATCCGTCAGATATTCCATTGTTGATAGAACATTACTCGCATTTTTTTTCCAATGACCTGAAGATTCCATTGAAAACATTTTCACCTGCCTGCATCAATGAGTTGCAATCGTGGGAATTCAAAGGAAACGTACGGGAATTACGAAACCTGATCGAAAGGATATACATTCTGGTCGATAAAGAAATAATAGAACCTGAAGACATTACCATTCTAACCCAGAAACCACAGAAGACAGATTTCTGGAATCAAACACTTTCCTATAAAGATAAAAAAAGAGAATTTGAAATAAAATATCTGAGCACTCAGTTAAAGCTTAATAATGGAAATCTTACCAATACAGCAAAAGCACTGAATCTGCAGGTCAGCAATTTATCTCGAAAAATTAAGGAATTAGAAATAAAATATTAATCCGCCTTCTCTGTACCACTCGTAAGTGGTCAGATACGGTGAGATAATCCGGCTTCATCCCGAATGCTTTCGGGACTACACCGGGATAAATTGGGCTTCGTTCCGATAAATCGGAGCTTCGCCCGAACAAGAAGGAGGAAAAATGAAAGGAAAATGGTTCGCATTTGGTTGCTTAACATCGGTCGTTATTATTATAGTTATGATATTCTCGACTATCAATATCATCGGGAGCATGAGTAAAAGCATGGCAAAGAAAAAACAGTTCAAAGTGATCTTGCCCGATTCTTATCTTCATGTTAAACTAACAGGAGAAATAGTAGAATACAACGAGTTTAGCGAAAGCTTTTTTGGAGAAGACGCAATCGGCACACATTCTGTTGTTCAGAAAATAAACAAAGCATCTTATGATAAGAACATCAAGGGAATTATCCTGGAACCACAATGGATGTCCTGCGGAATGGCAAACATAAACGAAATAATAGAAGCAATAGAGCATTTCAAGAGTTCCGGTAAAAAAGTATATGCCTATTTCAGTATGGCTGGCAATAGAGATTACATCCTTGCTTCCGTAGCAGATTCAATATACCTGAATCCTTCGGCATCTGGTGGATTATTCCTTACCGGTGTTGGAGGAAGTGTTCTCTTCTATAAAGACCTTTTAGATAAGATAGGTATAGAAATGAAGGTGATCCATGCTGGAAAATATAAAGGATTCGGGGAGAATTTTTCCAGATCGAGTTTCTCTAAACCTGTAAAAGAAAACCTGGATAGACTATACACAACAATTTACGATAAAATGATAATAAAAATAGCAGAAAACAGGGATCTATCCATCAAGCAAATAAAAAATATTTATGAGAACAGAAAGGAAATATTTATTTCCGGAGAAAAAGCTCTTGCATACAACCTGGTTGATCAACTTTGTTTTAGAGAGGATCTATTCAATGAACTGGGAATAAAAAAAACTCAACTTGTTTCCCTGAGAAGTTATAAATTATCTTCTAGAAGTAAAGAAAAAGATCGAATAGCGGTGGTATATGCACAAGGAAGTATCGCTCCGTCAAATTCGTTCTATATGGCTCAAAATCTTTCTGCTTCAAAGATAGATGAAGTACTGGATAAACTGGAAATTGATAATTCCATTAAAGCTGTAGTATTGCGGGTGAATAGTCCAGGTGGCAGTGCATTGGAATCTGAAATAATCCTGAACAGAATCAAGCAATTAAGAAGTGTTAAGCCGGTTATCATCTCGATGGGTAATGTTGCTGCTTCCGGAGGATATTATATTTCTGCAGAATCAGATTATACCTATGCAGATCCATTCACCATAACCGGTTCTATTGGAGTGGTGGCAATAATCGCGAACATCAGTAAATTATCACAAAATATCGGACTTAATTCCGAACAGATAAAAAAAGGAAAATACTCGGATGTATTTAATCCATATAAAGAACCGAATGCTGAAGAATTTGAAGCATTAAAAAAAAATATTGAAGAGACATACATTGAATTTAAAACCCGGGTTGCCGAAGGGCGAGAAATGACGCTTGAGGATGTGGAAATGCTTGCACAGGGTCAAGTCTGGAGCAGTGAAGACGCATTAGAAAGAAATCTCATCGATGGAGTGGGAATGTTGAATGATGCCATAATAAAAGCTGCAGAAATAGCAGGAGTAACTGAATACTCCGTTCATTTCTACCCTGAGAAGAAAAGTATCTTCGAAGAATTTTTGAAAGATAAATTTGATATCGATGTAGTTGCCGAGCTTATGAAAAGCGATATTACAAAAGAGATTGGATTGGATAGATCTTTATTATTTTACAAAAATATAAAGACCGATCCCATTCAGGCAATAATGCCTTTCGAACCCGGAATATAATCTGGTTGGTGAGCTTAAAATAAAGAAAAGGCGGGCAACCGCCTTTTTTTAGATTTATAAACAAATAAACCATAAAATTCTTGACTTCTATACTACTATCAAAAATTTGCATAACGTAATATAAACTATATTATTTAAATAGTGGAGGAAAGATGAAAAGAAATTTGAAATTTTTTGTAACACTGATTGTTTTGCTTGTATTAAGCGGAAGTTTATTTGCTGCTTCTCAGGAACTTACAGCAGATGGTAAAAAGAACCTTCGTTCTGCTAATATGCATCTTGGCGGAGAGCGATATGAAAAAGCACTTCCTCTTTACGAATCTGTTATCGAAGAGAATCCTCATCATATTATAGCGCTGGAAAAAACTGGAAGTATCTACTATAATATAAAAAAGGATTATCTGAAAGCCAGGAGTTTGTTCATTGCCGCTATTCAGGAAATTAATGATGTTTATGCTGAATATGAAGAATTACAAAAAGCAGACGAGAAAGCTGCAGATAAGTTTTATAATAAGGAGATCAAAAAAGAAAAACTGGATATGGTACTTGAGCAATTAAAGCAATTCAAGGATAGCTGTTTTGACCAACTTATAAACGCTGGAAAACTTAAATTACAAGAGGAAGATTATAACGGTGCGATACAAATATTTACAGATGTTATCAACATCATTCCCGACAGTACAATTTCCTATAGATTGATGGCTTTGAGTTACGAAAAACTGGAAGATACAGAAAACTCAATAAGATATTTTATTAAAACAGTGGAACTTGATTCTACTGATATCATAGCGCGACTGAAATTAGCAAATTATTACTTTAATGTAAAAAAATACGAAGAAGCGGGAAATATGTTCCTGGAAGCTGCCGGATTAGAACCGGAAAATCCTGATAACTTCTATAACACCGGATTGGCATTTATGAATGCCAAAAAAGATTCACTTGCATATAATGCTTTTATGGAGTCATATAAATTAAGTTCTCCCAATATGGATGTACTTGTTACTCTCAGCAATCTTGCTCTTAAAATGGATAACAATGTAGAATCTACAAAATATTTACAGGAAGCTGTAGATTTAGACCGGGAAGATGGAGAGGTGAATTATCCGGAATATGTTTCTACTTTGTGCTATAAGTTATACGGGATCAAGAAATTTGATGAATTAATTAAGTATGGAGAGATATGGCATAAACTTAATCCTCTATCCAAGGAAGCAGTTCAGATGTTGTATAATGCTTCCAAAGAGAACAATAATAAAGAGCTGATGTCAAAATACGAGAAAATATATAAACAACTGGAATAATTTTTTCATAGTGCGAAAGTGGCGGAGTTGGTAGACGCGCTGGATTTAGGATCCAGTGGGAGAGATCCTGTAGGGGTTCGAGTCCCCTCTTTCGCACCATCTGTTATAACATAGAAGGAGAATTTGTGAAAACCGAGATCACCGATATTAGTGAAAGCACAAAAGAATTAACCATAACTATCGATGCAGATGAAGCATTGAAAGAATATAATAAGGTGCTGCAAAAATTTAAGAATTATGTTGTTATTCCCGGCTTCCGTAAGGGTAAAGCCCCTGTTGCCATGATCGAAAAAAACTATGGTGAACATTCCAAAGAAGAGTTTTTTAATCAGAAACTGGGTGATTATTACAAAGCAGCGATCGATGAAAAAAAGCTGAAACCTGTGAACCAGGGTGAAGCCACCAAAGTAGAATGGGAAAAGGGAAAGGAACTGGTGGTAACTTTTAAATATGAAGTGATGCCCGAAATCAAAATAGAGAAATACAAAGGATTGAAAATTCCTTACGAAGAGACTAAATTCAAGAAAGAAATGATAGATGCAACTATCGAAGATTTCCGGCTCAGAATGGCAAATGAAGTTACTCCTGAAACTTCTGAAGAAGGTGATATCATTAAAGCTACCATCAAATTTCTGGATGATAACGGCGAAGTTACAAAAGAGATCGAAAGAGAGTTTACGCTGGGAGCAAATTCTTATTCAAAGCCTTTCAATGAGAAACTTACCAGCGTTAAAGTGGAAGACGAAGTTAGAACAAAACTCTTCACCAAAACGCAGGATAGCAGCGACAACGAAATAAGTTCTAACCTGAAAGACAGGGATTTCCTGGTAAAGGTAATATCGATAAAAAGGAAGGAATTGCCCGAATTGAACGATGACTTTGCCAAAGACCTGGAGTATGATTCACTCACCGATCTGAGAGAGAAAGTTAGTGAAGAGCTTAAAACCAGGCTCAAAAAAGAAAATACAGAGAGAAAACGCAATGCTATTATCACCAAACTTATAGAAGAAAATCCTTTTGAAGTTCCTCCTTCCATGATAAAAAATTATGCTGAGAATATGGCAAAACCTTATGTTGATGCCTACAAAATAGAATTGGAGAAAATTCTTCCTATGTATATGGGAATGGCCGAATATAACTTGAAAAGCCATTTCATTTTGGACGAGTTGAAAAAGATCGAGAAAGTAGAAATAACTGCCGAAGATAAAGAAGAAATTATCAAAGAAGCGGCAGACAATCTGAAGATGGAACTTGACAAATACAAAGAAATGTATAAAAAACAGATCATGAGTGATGATTTCATATATGCAGCAGAAAAAAAGAAATTACTGGATCTGCTGGAAATGAAATCGAAATTTGTTCTTTATCCAAAAGAAAAGGCTAAAGTTTCTGGAAATAAAAAGGAGAAATAAATGGCTTACGTTCCTATAGTTGTTGAGCAGGATGGTAGAACAGAACGGGCTTATGATATTTATTCCCGTCTATTAAAAGACAGGATCGTTTTTTTAGGTTCTCCCATCGATGATAATGTTGCCAATGTTGTTATTGCCCAGCTTCTTCACCTGGAAGCCGAAGATCCCGATAAAGATATTTACATGTACATAAACACTCCCGGAGGTTCGGTTTATGCAGGTTTGGCCATATACGATACTATGCAATACATACGTCCTGATGTTAGCACCATCTGCATCGGGCAGGCTTTGAGTATGGGTGCATTCCTTCTTACAGCAGGTGCGGAAAAAAAACGTTTTACTCTTCCCAATAGCAGAATAATGATCCATCAACCTCTGGGCGGTGTACAGGGACAAGCCTCAGATATCGAGATCCAAACAAAAGAAATTATGCTCCTGAAACAAAAGTTGAATGCCCTTTTGCATAAACATACCAAACAACCTCTTAAAAAGATAGCAGCAGACTCAGACAGGAATTTCTTCATGAGTGCAATAGAAGCAAAAGAGTACGGGATTATCGATGAAGTCATCGAATCTCGTAAGGAATCTATAAAACAAGTAAAAAAAGGAGAATAATGTGGAAGAAAGCAGAATAAACCACTGTTCCTTTTGCGGCAGAAGCGAAGCGGAAACCAACTATCTTATCAAAGGTATCAATGGTAATATTTGTGACGAATGCATTACGATGTGTTCCACAATTATAGAATCGGAATTTCTCAAGAAGGAAATGGATACCTTTACACTACCCAAACCGCGTGAAATCCATCAGCAGCTAAATCAATATGTAATCGGACAGGAATCGGCAAAACAGGTCATCTCCGTTGCAGTTTACAATCATTATAAAAGAATCT
>JACNIV010000032.1 GCA_014382915.1 Candidatus Cloacimonadota bacterium
ATAAACCAAATATAGATTCCATTATTACTCCTATCTATTTTCTTTTAAAATAAAAATTTTACCATTTTAAACTGATACTATTCTCTTGATTTCGCTAAACGTTCAAGCACTCTGCAGGATCGTCCCGATGAATCGGGACCAACAGAAAGCAAACCAACCAAAGCCTGAATTGGCACGATTCAGACGAAACGAACAGCTAACCCAACCGCAAAGACGTTTGTTAAGCACAGTTTACTTATAACCGTCAATCCACTTTTTCATATTGGTGATTAGTTCTGAGAAAGGTATTTCCCAGATATAATCAGGGTTTAAATTATCAGCTTCCATATCTTCCTTGTAATCATATTGGAATTCATTATAAGCATCCCATATTTCAGAGTACCTGGCAATTGTTCGACGTGGGAAGATTGATGTGAACCAATTTCTAATTGATTGTACAATCAGCCTAGGCTCGTTATTGTGAGACTTAATATCTTGACCTGAGATATCAGATAGAACCTCTTTATCTCTATGCGGCAATTTCTCAAGTATTAAATATTTTTTGTCTGTTCTATTACTGTATGATTTGCAGCCAACATCTACTCCTAATTCAAATGGCATATTAAAACGAGGTAAGTCTCCTTCGTTAAATGGTTCAATTCGACTTAAATCATGAATTGAATATCTTGACTGCTGAATCAATTGTTTGATTTCTTCAAGTCTAACATCATCCGAATCTCTTGTTTGAGAGATTTTCGGCTTTAAACCGCAATAAATTGTAGTAAATAAAAGTGGTTTCAAGAGAAAAAAATAATCTTCATCAAATGGACAGTTTATGAATAGATTGTCACAGTATGCCATCACTTACGAATTTTTCCCTTGCTATCATGTATTATAACCTTAGAAGCTTTACCTGATTTTACAAGATTGCGTGCCTCTGAAATTGCAGATTTTTGTGTTGAATATAATCGGGAAGCCTTTTTATTTCCTTCTCTTTTTACTGCCCATCCACTTTCTCTTGATGTTACATGAATTCTCTTTGAATTAGTTTTAGCTGCCTTTTGTAATCTTGATGCTCTACTGCTTGATTTCGTTGCCATTCTATTTCAGTTTTAGATTTTTCATCTTCTTCAATTTCATATCACCTGAACAATCCATTTTCTTCATACCTTGTTGATACAAAAACAAACTTGCTAATTTGAATTATTTTTGTCAAAGAAAATATATTTAGCAAGCAATTTGTGGGTTGGCACCCACTCTACATCCTGTCCGGAAACCCACGAATTAATTCGTGGGTTTAAATGAACAACAGCTGAATCCTTTTTTACTAAAAGGGAATTTATAAGCCTTTGGATTATAGCAAGGGATTCTAAGCTGGTCTTGTCAATTTCCTGGGATTTGAATATTAAAAATGGTGGAATGATATATTCTCAATGAGATTAAATCACTTCCTTTCAAATTTCCAGAACAGATCAAAACCGGTAGCCTTTTCATTGCCATGAGTAGCCTGGATCGAGAAAAACCGACTTAATTCGTATTCCAGTGAGACTTTATCAGGAACGATCTCTTTGGATTGACTCAGAGAGAATTCTCTTTGATAACTGAGAAAAAAGTCATTGGTGATATATTTTCCGACCAGGATAGATGCTTTTTTCCAGTTTTCTCCTCCTGAAAATTCAACTACATCGAAATTCAAAGTTTTACCGATCTCCTGTGTGATCCTGGACCCGATCTGTCTGGCTAAAAATAATTTTGTCGGACTTGATTCGCTTTGTTCGTTAACCTGTGATACCTCTCCCTGCGTGATCTGATCGTTGCTTTTTCCGAATAAAAGATATGATATGGCATCTACTTCCGTGATCTCCTCTTCATCGAGCAGAAAGACAATTTTCGGATTTAAAGCCCGTTCTGTAAGCTTTATGGTTAGAAGACGCCTGTTACGATTAATATCCCTGAAACTGTTCTTAACTGAAATATCAAGGTAGGGATTGATCTCTTTCCCACCATTAAAAGTCAGTATTCCACCAGCCATATCAAATTTCTTACCATAGATTTCATATTTACCCCGGATCGGTTTTATATAGCCGCAGATCTCGAAATCTTTACCATGTTTGATAACTTCCAGATCACCACTGATTTCAATATTCATATCTTTATTTCGGATCCAGGTATTACGGGGTATTTTTATTTTCAAACTTCCGTAGAGCTGGTTTAATATTTCGGGAGATTTCTTCTTTTTGGTTACGACTGTTGTATCTCCATTTTTTATCTGCTGCAGTGCTTGCACCAGTAAGGGTTGATTGATATCCTTCTTATTTCTTTTACTTTTCTGAAGTTTATCCAGGTCCCAGCGACTTTTGGGAATACTGATGGTTCCATTGAAATTTGTAATCCGGGGATTACCGAACAGATCTATATCCATATCGGTGAGCAGAAAGATATCCCTTCGACCTGCTGCCATAAATTTATCAGCCTTTAGCTTGAACTGGAAACTATCCGGGAAGGCCAGCAAGGTATCTGGTAAAAAAGCATCGCCGGTTAATTTTAAATAGCCATCACCGCCTTTAAGATAGATTTCTTCCAGATTAATATCTCTATTAACAAAAGAAGCGTTCATCCGCAATTCCGGGTAATCGAGTCCGTATTCAGGAAATTTAAGCTTCCCTTCACTCAGTTTGACATGACCACTCAGTTTCGGATCATCGAGTGTATTGCTAAGTTTTAAATCTACATTGAATTTTCCCTCGATATTCTCGATACTGCCCACAAAATTTTCCAGGAATGAGATATCAAGATCATCTACATTAACGGTTATTTCCAGGGGAGCACTTCTATCGATGTATCCCTGTTCGGAATTGCCTTTCATCGAGAATGGTATTGAGGCTGAACCGTATAAACGTTCGACAGAAGTTTTGACTATCTCAAAATCAGTATTAAGCAGTTCTTCCTTTAAATCTAATGAAAAGTTAACGTGATCAAAGAATAAGTCATTTATATTTAAGTCCCTGATTTCGAGTCGGGAATTAAGTTCTGGCTCTGATATCGAGCCGTTGGCAGCCAGATCAAGATCAAGATTTCCTGCCACCGGATAAGGACTCAGGTCGAAATTATTAATCAGGGACAGATCGAAATCCTTGAGTGAACAGAAAATATTTAAAGTAGAATCCCGACAGAAAAAACCATTAACCGCTAATTGTGAATCATGATTACTCAAAATCAGATCTTCAATCCGATAACATTCCGGCTCGATGATGATTTTAAGCTCATTACCGGTTGTTTTCCAATCCAGCGAACCATATTTTATAGCCAGTAAGGGTAATCTTAATGTTATGATCGAATCTCTGATTATTTCAGATTCCAATTGAATCTGCAGAGTATCAGAAATAATTGTAAGAGAGCTGGTTAAGCTATCCTGATTGCCAGTGACCATAACTTCAATTTCATTAAAGGACAGTTCACCTTTCTTTAAATCTTTTAGTAAAAGCTGTACATTTCCGTTCAGGGCTGTTTTTTGTTTATGTCCAGATAATTGGCAATGCAGGTTATCCAGGTAGATGTCATTGAACCGGATCATATCCAGATCGATTTCGGTATCAGTTGAAAAATCATCCATTTTGCCTTTTAAAGATCCGGTAATTTTACCTTTTGCTGATAATTCATATTCCGGAATGAATTTCTTTAGCGGAGTCAGATCATTTATAAGGATCTGGTAATTTAATTCATTATCACCAGTGATATCGCCCGAGCCGTGAACAGTTATTTTTATAATGTCATTAAAAAATTTGAAATCGTTGATCTGGTAATTTCCCTTATTATAATTCAGGCTAATTAACAGCGAATCCAGCTCGATCTCGCCAAATTTTGATTTACTACTCGCTAAATTCAGATCGGTAACCAGAGTTTCAAGATCGGTTCCCGAACCCGAAAGATTGAATGACAGGTTCAGATCCGAATTGAATAAAGAATCCTGGAGTAATACAGCTATATTTACAGTTTGAAAAATACCCTGGATATCGTATTCGGGTTTGCTGAATAATCTTTTTATGTTTCCATTCAGGATAATTCTTCCGAATTCTCCTCCAAGATCTGAGACCAGGATTGCCTGATCCTTGAATTTATTGATAGTTGAATTGAGTGAATCCACCTGGTAATTATTCAGGGATGAATTTTCCATGATCATTTTCAGATCGATCTGAAGTGTTTCCGGTTCCAGCCCTGTTCCTGAAGCGGATAGAACAAGATTCAGATCCGATTTTAGGTTTGCATCATTAAGCCAACTGCTTAGATCCAGCCGGGAAATTTTCAGTGAACCTTGATAAACAGGAAGTTGATAAATGGAATCTGCCTGAATAGATAGATTGATTTTCTGATCTGTCTGTTCTATTTCCAGTCTGGCAACAGCCTTATTCTGATCAATTTGAGTATCGATAAAGATTTTCGGAAACTTTTTCAAAGGAAGCTCGGGCAGGAAAGGTTTGAATTCATCAAGATCGAGAGGTTGCATACTGAGATGCAGATTTTTGAGCCTTTTCTCTTGTAGGTCAAATCTGGCTTCACCTGTCAGACTATTTTTCGCTGTTTCGAACTTGAGGGTATCAAGAGTGAACTGCTGATTTTCCAATAAGGCTTTTAAATAAATATTTTTCAGGATAAATTGAGGATTTTCTGTCTCAAATTTAAAATGAGAAAGTTGAAAAAGTATAAAGTCTGGAGAATAAACTGCTTTAAAATTGATATTAAGATCTTTGATTCGGGATGGGATGACATGATTTTCATTTCTTGTTATAATTGCAATATTACAGTTTTGCAGAGAAAAATCTTTTAAATGAATCGTCCAGGAAGGCGATGGGGAAGGTTCTTTCCCTGTTTTAGATTCCGGGGCTGCTTTCTCCGGAAATATTTTCTGCAGATTCCAGAGATTCTCTTCACCCTGGCTCAAGATAATATTTGATTCAGCTAATAAGATATGCTCTATTGTAATATTCTTAGTGAAGACAGCTCCCAGGCTGTATTTCAGATCGATTGATGTTATTTCAATAATTGTTTCTTTTTCATTTTCGATCTTTATATCTTTTAGAGAAAGATGAGAGAAGAAATTTCCCTCGATCCTGCCCATCATGAAATCTGCTTCATGCAAGTTTTTATTTATGTTCTTTACAATTAGAACCCTGATGAAATTTTTAAAGGGTCTGGTCTGGATGAAGATCAGAAGAAGGATAATTATCGCTACGATTATCAAAACAGTTCTGATTAAGATTTTTTTAAATTTCTTCATCTTAAAAAGCCTGTCCTATACTCAGATGAAGCTGTACGTTGTTTGCATTGCTTTCTAAAGGTTGTGCCACATCGAAACGTACAGGTCCGATCGGTGTTTTGATCCTGAGTCCCAAACCTGCAGCATAAACCAGATTCTGTAAGTGGTAATCATTATAATCGTTCCAGACATTACCGCAATCCAGGAAGGCAACGCCATAGACTATCTTCCAGATCAACTGCCTTAATTCCAGTGACATTTCCAGATAACTGTTTCCACCAATGGGAAGATCATCATCGTTGAGAGGACCAATTTCTCCGCGTTTCCAACCTCTAATGGAAGTGCTGCCCCCTGCATAAAATCTGTCCTCGATCGGAGTCTCTTCATCACCCCAGATCGGTTTGATGGAGCCGATCTTGATCTTGCCTGCCAGAACCAGCTTACCAACTAGATGCTGATATCTTCTGATATCTATTAATCCCTGCAGGTAATGGTATTTACTTCTTAATTTCAATCCGGAAAGGGTTGTGACCAGAGAAGTATGCCAGCCTTTTTCAGGGAAAAAAGGAGGTAATGAATTATCTCTCGATATTCCGAGAGAAACACTCGATTTATTATAATACTCTTCATTTAGGTCCGGATTATCTTCTGCATCCTTGTTCTCGAGTGTGAGGAAATTATGCTCGAATTTATAAGAAATGAAAACACTGGTGTATACTGAGATATCCTGTTGAATAGTTGTACTGAACCCATAACTTACCAGATCATAGGCAGATTCGTTTTCCTTGAGGATAAAAGGATTAAGAATAAAACTATCCCCTGGTCTGATAAACGCAGGTTGGATCATCTTAAGTTCAAAATTATAGGGTTCCAGAAAAGAATGTTTGGCTGTGAAGATAGCACGACGAGTACCTCCGAGAAAACCGAGTTTTTTTAAAGATAAGGATACGCGGAATCGATCTTCCAGTCCATATCCGACACCCGTTTTTAGTGACCAGAAAGGAAGTTCACTGACATTTATTTCGATCGGGATGCGATTATTTGAGATCTCATTTATCCTGCTTTTGAGGGCTACATACTGGAATACTCCCAGTTGCTGTATCTGCCTTTGTGATTTTTCAATCTCGTTTTGGTTGAATTCGTCTTGATCGGTAAAAGAAAGTTGATTCAGAATGAGATTCGATCTGATCTTGTTATTTCCAGTTACATAAACATTGCCAAATCTGCAATACTCACCGGGATCGATGTTGAAAGTTATTGAAGCTTTGGAATTCTGGTCTTTTAATTTAATCTCGAAATCATTTTCCGGGTCAGGATAACCTTCCTGGATTAGATATTTTATGATCTGTTTTAAGGTGGATCTGACATCCTGATCCCTGAATCTTCTATTAGTTTGAGCTTTCCACTTTTTTTTCTCTTCATTAATTAATTCAGTTATCCTATCTTGCTTTTCCCCGGAATTACCTGTGATTTTGTATTTTATGTCATCTATTAAAACGTGTGTGTTTTCTTTTATCAGGAATTTCAGAGAAACCTTTCTCCCGGAATGATCGATTCTTTGATCTACATTAACCTCGACCTGAAGAAATCCTTCTTCCTGATAAAATCTGGTTATCTCTTCAATATCATCTAAAAGATAAGTTTCATTAAAAGTTGGTGATTCCTTCCAGAAAAGAAGCTTATGCAAAAGATTTTCAGACTTCAGGGTCATTACCCGTTTCAATTTTGAATTCGAGATAGTTTTATTACCCTCGAGTTCAATTTTTTTAATTATATATACATCCTGACCTGATAAATAAAAGGCAATCAGGAGGAAAAATAATAAGATCACTTTTTTCATTAATTATCAACCAATATATTTCTTCCAAAAATTATTTTGTTCCTTTTATTGTCAAACAAATCTGAGAAGTTAAGAATAATGTTAATATTTACTTTCGTCTTGATTTTTTATCTATTCACTTTCAGCTATTATTTCGAGGGTTTTATCCAGAAAAACGTCTCTTTTTTTCAGGAA
>JACNIV010000033.1 GCA_014382915.1 Candidatus Cloacimonadota bacterium
CTTTATACGAGGATATTGATGTATTTATTCCCCCTAATTTCTACTGGTACAAGATGTCTGCCTACAAGATAATTGAAGATAAAAAACTGGAAGGTTACCGCTCTGAACCCAGAAGTTGGAACTAATTCTGTTCATGAATTTCCAAAATGAATTAAACCCGCAACAATATAAAGTTGTTACTACCACCGAAGGTCCGGTTCTTGTGCTGGCAGGCGCTGGTAGCGGCAAGACACGTTCCGTTATTTACCGTACAGCTTACCTGATAAATAAAAAGAAGGTAAATCCATGGAATATATTTGTAGTAACCTTCACCAATAAAGCCGCCAGAGAGCTGAAAGACCGTCTTGAAAACACATTTGGCATCTCTGCACGGTCTTTGTGGATCGGAACGTTCCATTCCGTTTGTACACGTATTCTCAGATATGAAGAGAAATCTCTTCCTTTTAATTCCAATTTCTCTATTTATGATGAATCAGATCAGAAATCCGTTTTTAAGAAAGTCTATACAAAACTTGATATCGATCCAAAGAAATTCCCCCCGGGAAAAGTGCGGGAAATTATCAGCCGCCAGAAGAATTCACTTATCTTACCGAAAGATTTCTTTGATTTCAACGAAACTAATTATTTCTCTGAAACAGTATATAAAATATACAAAGCTTACCAGGATTTCCTGTCAGCTAATAATGCGCTGGATTTTGACGACCTGCTGATGTACACTGCTATTCTTTTTCATGATAATGAAAAAATCCGAAAAAAATACGAAAAGAAATTCCACTATGTAATGATAGATGAATACCAGGATACTAATTATGCTCAATTCAAGATCATTAATCTTATTGCAAAAAATCATCAAAATCTTTGTGTGGTAGGAGATGATGATCAGGCAATATACAGCTGGCGCGGTGCAAATATCAGGAATATCCTCAGTTTTGAGGATGACTATAAAAGCGTAGTTAAGATCAAATTGGAACAGAATTACCGTTCTCCCAAATCATTCCTCGATGCTGCAAATAGTTTAATTCGAAACAATACCGAACGACATGAGAAGGTTTTATGGACCGACATTTCTTCACCGGAAAAACCGGAATTGATCAAATTGGAAAATGAGAATAAAGAAGCTGAATATGTTGCCAGGGAGATTTCGCAATTGCAATCTCTGGGAAAAAGTTTGAATGAATGTGTGATTCTCTACCGCACAAATGCACAGTCACGCGTATTCGAGAATACTTTTTCTCTACAAAAGATAAGATACCAGATCGTTGGTGGTGTTAACTTCTACCAGCGAAAAGAAGTTAAAGATATCCTGGCTTATCTCAAAGTACTGGTAAATCCTGATGATGAGGAAAGCTCTCTACGTATTATTAATGTTCCTTCCCGCGGTATTGGTAAGATGACCATCGATAAGATCAGTGCTTTCAAACTGGAAAACAACTATACATATTTCGATGCCATTCAGAAAAAAAATCCCCATCTCTCAGGGAAGCAGGAAAGATCAATCACCGAACTTGCTTCCAAGCTGAAGAAATGGAAAGTGGATTCTGAAAATCTGCCTGTTACTGTTTTAACAAAGAATATAATTGAAGAATTCGACTTCATTGATTATTATGAAAAAAGTAAAGACCCAAAAGATATTTCACGCTCTGAGAACATCAAAGAGTTCATAGCAGCAATCGAAGAGTTTTCGGAAAACTATGAGAACGACACGGGAGAACAACCTGTTCTAATTGATTTCCTGCAGCAGATTTCTCTGCAAACAGATCTTGATAATGTGAACGAAGATGAAGAAGCAGTTAAACTGATGACAATGCACAATGCCAAAGGACTTGAATTTGATAATGTATATATTGTGGGAGTGGAAGACGGTTTGCTACCTCATGCCAGATCGGTGGATACACTGCATAACCTGGAAGAAGAACGCAGGCTTTTATATGTAGCTATTACCCGGGCAAAAAAATCTGTGAAGCTTTGTTATACCAGGCATCGTCGGTATTTCGACACTGTGTTAACTTCTCTTCCAAGCCGATTCCTGCTGGAAATAGACGAACAGTATCTCAAGAAAGAAGATAATCTGGAATTCCAGGCACCTCGAAGCAAAACCGGAAAATACCCAAAAAATATCGTGCTGGAATCACAAAAATATTTTAATATTGGACAGAAAATAATACATGATAAATTTGGGAATGGTGTAATTCTGGATGTTAGTGGATCGGGAAATGATGCAAAATTAACGATCTCTTTTTCAAACGGTAAATTGAAAAAGATCATCGGAACTTTTGTAAAACCGGTATAAAAAGTTAAATTGATAGAGATATGAAAAAAATAATAATATTGATTGTGATTCTACTGGCTGTAAATCTTTCTGCCACCAAATATGCCGGCGAGATTTTCAGGATGGGAGCGGGAGTACGCAACTATGCTCTGGGTAGCTGTGGCGTTTCCGATGAATTTTCCTTTGCTCTTGCTTATTGGAATTCGGCGCTTCTTTCCCGGGTTAGTGAGAACAAGTTCGAACTGATGCATGCTGAAGAATATTCCGGGCTGCTTACCTACGATATGGCTTCTGCTATCTGGGGAACAGAGAATAAATTTTCGGTGGTAATTACACGCATTGGTATCGATGATATTCCGCTTACCAAACTTACAGATCCCACCGATTCTCTTTATTATGCTAACCGTCCATACAAATATAAATCGGTGAATAATTCCGATATTGTAATTTACTTTGGTTTGTCTCGAAATATCGGAAAATATGTAATTGGCATTACACCCAAATTTGCCTATCGCTCTCTTGCAGAAGAAAGCGGATACGGTTTTGGTGCAGATATTTCCACTTTCCTGGAATTAAACAGAAATCTATTTCTCGGTTTGAAGATACGTGACTTTTTCTCGACCCAGATACTTTGGGCAAATGGGACACACGAGATCGTAAATCCCGGATTTGATGCCGAACTTAACTACCAGTTTGTTTTCCCTGTTTTAAAGCGAAACTCCCGATTCTTTGTTGGAACAGAATTCTACACCGAAAGCAGGGATACAGCTTCTCAATTTGCTCTGGGATTCCTCAGTATGGACTACCATCTCGGCTGTGAAATAAACATGCATAAAGCTGTCGATCTCTACCTTGGTTATGATGTTAAGAATTTCACCGGCGGGCTTTCCATTAATCATCGCAATTGGAAGATAAACTATTCCTTCGAGCAGAATTCCGAACTGGAAAATTCACACCGGGTCTCTATCGGTTATAAAATATGAAGAAAATAGCTGTTCTGGGTATTACCGGTTCTATCGGTCTTTCCACCGTTGAAGTAATAAAAAAACATCCTGACGAATTCAAGATTGTTCTGGCATCTTCCAATAATAATTACCAGAAGCTCTTTGCGCTTGCAGAAGAATTGAATATTCCTCAGGTTGTTATAACAAACCCGGATTTAAAAAATAGAATTTCTGATCTTCCCGACAATATTGAAGTGTTTTTTGGAGAAGACAAACTGCAGGATATATTGAGAACAATAGACTGCGATATTGTATTGAATGCTATTTCTGGTTCGGCAGGACTGCGGTCTTCGTTAACTGTTGTCTCCCGTGGATTAGATCTGGCACTGGCTAACAAAGAATCTCTGGTTATGGCCGGACATCTAATTTCGGATCTATTACAAAATTCTACAGCCAAATTGATCCCTGTTGATAGTGAACACAGCGCAATTTTACAAGCTCTGGGCTGCTCAACAATTGAAGAGGTAAGATCAATAATTCTCACGGCTTCAGGCGGGCCATTCAGAGAACTTCCATTGGAAGAATATCATTCTATCACCATAGAAGACACATTAAAACATCCCACCTGGGACATGGGTCCAAAGGTAACAATAGATTCTGCTACAATGATGAACAAGGGACTGGAAGTTATCGAAGCACACTGGCTTTTTAAGAAACCCTATTCCCAGATAAAAACTGTGATCCATCCACAATCTATTATCCATTCTTTCGTGGAATTTGCTGATGGTTCCATCATCGCCCAGATGAGTTATCCTAATATGCAGATACCCATACTTTTTGCTCTTTCCTATCCCCGTCATATTCCCTCTTCAATTCCCAAAACAAACATTCTCGACCTGCCACCACTTACTTTTGATGAAATTAATAAAGAGCGCTATCCCTTATTTTTCCTGGCTTGCGAAGTAGGCAAAACAGGTGGAATATTACCTACAGTAATGAACGCAGCCAACGAAGCTGCTATCGATCTTTTCCTGAATAATAAAATTAAATTTACTGATATTTATAAAATTGTGGAACAGGCTGTCCAATGCTTTGCAAATGTGCAGAATCCCTGCATAGATGAGATCATAACTACAAACAAAGAGATCTACAAAAAAACCAAACTGGATTTTTCGAAAATAATATAAATTAATTTGGCTTCAGAGAAAAAAGTAAGAAAGATACTTTTACTACATCTACAGGGTGAAGTATGAAGAAAAAGCAACTGGTTCCGCTGGTGATCCCAGCCTTATTATGGGCTGTTGGTATAATAATTGGGAAGTATTGCCACGTTCCTGTGCCTGTAGCAATTTGGGGTTTTATCTTTGCTTTTCTTCTTTGTTTTTTCAAGAAGCTACGTCTTTATTCTTTATTTATTTCCATTGTATTTCTGGCTGTTATCCGCTTGAACTTTCAGATCACTCCACAGCCAGATCACATCAGCTCTATCATTAAAAAATATCCGCATATAATTCAACCAGTGAAGGGCAAGATCGTCTCGGAAGTTATTAAAAAGAAACACAGCTACAGTTTTACATTGAAATTGATCGAGATCGATCAGAGAGCCGTGCGTGGCAGGATAACATTCTATGCCGGAAAAGACAGCCTGCGTTATGGTGATATTATCGAAACTATTGCGGAGATCGAAGCAATTCCCAAAAGCTCCAACCCGGTTACTTTTAACTATGAAGAATACCTTGCTGCCAAGGGATTATTTGCACAGGGTTATGCAAAAACTATGGTTACCGTACTGGAAAATAAAAGGGAGCCACTCAAAAGAATAAGCATCGAAGCAAGGAAATTCATCAGGGACAGGATAGAAAAACGATTTGGAAAATATGCCGGATTTATCAAAGCAGTTATTATTGCCGATAAAAGTGAACTCGATGAGAAAAGGAATATTCTTAATAAAGCAGGTTTAAGTCATCTGCTGGCAGTTAGCGGTTTGCATGTGGGAATTCTTTCACTTATTTTTTTCGCAATACTGAATATCTTTATTCCACACCGTAACATTTCCAGAATAATTCTGATGCTCCTTCTTGTAATATACGGAGAAATATGTCTCTGGTCTCCTTCGGTTTCCCGTGCTGTTCTAATGATAAATTTGTACCTGCTTTCCTGCATGATACAAAGAAGAACCATTCCCAATAACATCCTCGCTGCCAGTTTCATTATTATTACTGCTATCAATCCGTTGCAGCTCTTTTCTATCGGTTTACAGATGTCTTTTGTAGCTGTTATTGTATTATTGAACATTCTACCGGGAATAAGATTATTAAAACTGAAACGAGATGAACTCGAACTGCTCTCAAATACTAAAAAGATCCTGAATGGAATATTAACCCTGATGTTTTCATCACTGATATTAAGTATGTTCCTGGCTCCATTAACAATGCTTCATTTCAATCAGCTAAATTTCAATGGCATCCTGGGTAACCTGGTTGGTATACCCATAATTTCATTTATCCTGCCCCTGGCTTTACTGATAGTATTTATACCCGATCTTGGCTTTCTTTTACAAATTTATCAATTCAGTTTCCAGGCAATAATGAAGATATTCGATATCTGGTCACATTTTTCTTCATCGCTTCCCCTGCATTTTGGTTTTCTCTCCATAAACATCTATCAGTTCATTGCATTGTATATCATTCTGATATTTACTATTACGTTCATCAAAAATCATGGGAAAAAACGTTTTTGGCATTTATCTATAATTGTTCTTTTATCTGTTTTTGTCCTAAGCATGGGAACGGGTAACAAAAAACAGTTAAAGATCACATTCTTCGATTGCGGGTTAGGAGACCTTTTCCTGGTAGAAACTCCCGATGACGAAACCATTCTCATAGATACAGGTCCTTTACAGACGACTTCAAAATCTTTTGGAAAATGCGCTCTACCCTACTTCAGGAAAGAAGGAATTCAAAAACTGGATTGGCTCATAATCACCCACGCACATAACGATCATTATGGTGGAATGGAAACAGTATTGGAAGAACTAAATGTAAAAAATCTGGTGGTAACCGATGAATTCCAGACCAGGAATATCTGGGAAAAAACACTGCCGGAAATAGAAAGTGAGGGTTGCAAAATAATAACGGTGTCCGATACGATGCACTTGCCGGTTAGCGGTATTAACTGTCAGATATTGCATCCCGACAAAGAATACAGCGATGTAAATATTAATAACTTATCAATTGCCGTAAGAATAGACCTGGATGAATTCTCTGTATTATTTACCGGTGACCTGGAAAATGAAGCTGAATCTTATTTGCTGGAAAAATATCCACAATTCCTGGATTGCGACATCCTGAAAGTGGGACATCATGGTAGTAAAACTTCCAGTACTACAGCATTTATAAAAACTGTTTCAGCAGATTACGCCTTTATCCCTACTTCTCTTAAGAACAGGTTTCATTTCCCACATGAGCTTACTTTACAAAAATATGAATATTTAGGAGAGAACCTTTTCATTGCCGGAAAAGATGGAGCATTGCAGATCATCACGGATGGTAAGTCTGCGCATTTTGAAACGTATCTTTCGGGCAAGGAATTCAGCGATTTCGATTTGAAATAATTATTAATAAAGATACAATTCCGAATCGTAGGGATAGATCACCAATCTGTCCTGAATTTATATAGCATCCTCTGCGATCTGATGTTAAGGTTGAAAAAAATCGCAATCAGGATCAATATGTTCATGGATTCCCGTTTTTCACGGGAATGACAAAGAAAGATGTTTTTTATCCTGTGTTAGACTTGACACAAGTTTGAAAGATCTTGTGTTAAGTTGACTATTGAAAAAAATCACAACCAGATTCATTATATTCATGGATTCCAGCTTTTCTCGGGAATGACAAAAAAAAGCCCCGGAAAACCGGGGCGCTATTACTTCAACCATTGCGAAGGTCTGTAACCATTCGCAAGGTTTTGATGTTTACTTCAGAAGAAGTGAAAAGTTACCCGACC
>JACNIV010000034.1 GCA_014382915.1 Candidatus Cloacimonadota bacterium
TTATCTTCCTCATTATTATCGGTTACTGGTCCACCGGTCGATGCTGCGATGAGTCTATCAGGATATTCTTTTATTAATTGCTCAATTTCCCCGCACACCCTATCCAGGGTATGACCTGAAACATTATCGCAATTGCCGTATGTTAATTCATTAAACTGGTTCATATACCTTTCCGGAATGTGTATAGGCAGGTCATCAAAGGCTGTTTTCATTATTGCACCTGACCAGCCTGCGTCAAATGCAGCCTTCATCTGATCGAACCCGTCCGTTAAAGGTGAAGCTGATAGTAAAAAGGGTGAACTTATGGGTCTACCGAAAAAGTCTGTATCAAGAGGCACTGGTATATGTTTAAAACCCGGCAGTACTGCAATGCTCTTTACTTTTTTGGTAATATCAGGTTTTTCTTCTCCTGAAAGATATGCGTGTATTTCAAGACCAATGTTTTTACCAGCTGCAACAGCTTCAACTACAGTGGTGGGTCCATTCTCATAGTCACCAACGTAGAAAATTTTAGGATGATCTACACGCTGAAATTCTGGTTTGTTACCGATTGCGATAATGACTTTTGAAATATCGTTCCTTACTTGTGAAGTTCCCTCTATATCTTCCACATTTTTGGGATGAAATTCCATGCCTTGTGGAAGATTGACTTTTATTATTTCTATTCCTGTTATTTTACCGTCACTCTTGATTATGCTCTTAACCCTGATGCGACCACTGACATCTGTACCGCTATGAATCAGTTCTTTCATCTCTTTTTCAGTAAGTGGCATTTCTTCAAGATTCTCAAGTATAAACATCTCAACCGAGTTAATACCTCGCTCGATTACACTTAATGCACAATCACAAGCTGTGGCACCACCCCCGATAATTGCCACACGCCCTTTTATATTATAAGCCCCGGGAGCCTTTAGATAATCTGTACCGTAAATTGCTAAATCCTCGTTTTCTGTTCCCGGAGAAAGAGAACCGGTCAAACCCGGCGCTGCAAGGACGGCATTGTAGCCCTGATCAAGTAAACTCACGGGGTCATCTATATTAGAGTGATATTTTATATTTATGTCTCCAAGTGATAACGCAAAATCTATATCTGTTTTCAAAACATCTTTGGGAAGCCTGAAATCGGGTATCAGGTTACAAACTCCACCGGGTTTATCTTCTTTCTCTAGAATATCTATTTTATATCCTTTCTGTGTAAGCACAGCAGCAGCTCCCAGACCAGATGGTCCTGCTCCGATAATGGCTACTTTTTTCCCATTAGGTGAGATATTTTCAAAGTTTGGCATTACACCTAACTCTTTAGCTTTAGCAATAATTGTAGCCTGAACAGCAGGGATATTAACAGCACCATCAAATTTCTTATGAGAACAGGATGCCATACAGTGCTTGTCCGGGCATACAATACCGCATATTCCTCCTAAAGGGTTATTTTTCATTATTTCACCAGCTGCACGACTGATGTCAGATGGGAGACCTGTTTTGGCTGCTATTATAAAATCGGCTGGTGAACAATCCACTGGACACGCATCCTTACATGGTTTCTCCTCACAATATTCGCATTTAAGAATTTCTTTTAATAATTGTGCATCCGTTAGAAAAATATTATCCTTACTCATATAAACCACCTTAAAATTTTCTGATCTAATAGAATGTTTCCATCTTTTATGTAGATATTTTTCTTTTCAACAATAATTGTTTCTTCTTTGGGAATCATTAAATATCCACCTTGAATTATTATGTTCATTTTTACTCTTCTGAATTTTAACTCCTCAAATTCACCGTACCTTGAAAAGGTTTAAAAGACTTCTCTTCCTGCTGAACCTTTTCAACGGTTTCTTTCTTGATCCAACCGTTCCGAAGGTTTATGCCAAAGAATATCTCTGTATGTAAACCATTCTGAAGGTTTAAAAGACTTCTCTTCCTGCTGAACCTTTTCAACGGTTTCTTTCTTGATCCAACCGTTCCGAAGGTTTATGCCAAAGAATATCTCTGTATGTAAACCATTCTGAAGGTTTAAAAGACTTCTCTTCCTGCTGAACCTTTTCAACGGTTTTCGTAAATTCCATTTTATAACCATTGAAAAAGCCTACTTGAAAGAATTCCTCTATATGTAAGCTTTTTCAAGGTTAATTTTCTCAATCGCATCTTTAACTGAGTTCAAAATAGGAATATATCCCGTACAACGGCATAAATTTCCTTCCAAAGCAGTTTTGATCTCTTCCTCGGATGGTGTAGGACTTTTATCGAGAAGTGCTTTAGCACTCATCAACATACCGGGTGTACAAAATCCGCATTGAATAGCACCGTTATCCAGGAATGAATCCTGCAATTTAGAGAGAACTTCATTCTTTTCCAGATTCTCAACTGTTTCCACTTTTGCATTTTGAACCTGTTCAGCTAAGATCATACAGGAATTTACTGCTTCCCCGTTCATGATCACTGTACAGGCGCCACACTCACCAACTGCACAACCCTCTTTTGTTCCGGTTAATCCCAATTCATCACGTAAAATATCCAAAAGCCGCAGGGAATCATCCACAGTTAATTTAACATCTTTTCCGTTAACATTGAATTTAATATCTATCATTTATTTACCTCTTTTTCTTTCAGCTTATACCTTGAAAAGGTTTAAAAGACCTTTCTTCTTGCTGAACCTTTTCAACGGTTTCTTTTACTTGATCCAACCGTTCCGAAGGTTTATGTGAAAGAATATCTCTGTGTGTAAACCATTCGGAAGGTTTACCTGCCTTTTTCAAGGTTGATGATATATTATTCTTCAAAATCATCTTTTTCCCATATTAATGATTTCCAATATTCTTCAAAGGACTGCTGATATTCTTCATTGGTAGAATAGAATTCATATCGTAGTCGATTAGGAATCATTGAATTTTCCAGATTTGAAATCCAGATTTTATAACTTGAATATAGCCAATCTTCAGGGTTATCAACTAGCTTTGCTTTCACAGGATTTAAATGAATATAGTGAATAATATTATTTAAATATTCATCCTTATTGATTAATCTGGGTTTTGTCGTTCCTTCAAATAATGTTCCTTTGCGATCATTTTGTTTATTGAATGCCTGAACATAACCGATTAATACTTTTTGAATCCACCTTGCTATAGTTATATTTGAATTTTGTCGTACTAATAAATGAAAGTAATTTGGCATAAGACAATAAGCAATGATATCAACATTGTAGCGATCTTTAGAAAGCTTTATCTTTTTCAGGAAGAAACGATAATTACTCGCTCCAAGATATATTTCTCTTTTATCGCAACCGCGATTGAATAAGTGGTAAATACCGCCTTGTTGATATATCATTTTATTCTCCAAAATTTATTACCTTGAAAAAGTTTAAAAATCTTTTCTTCTTGCTGAACTTTTTCAACGGTTTCTAGTGCTTACTCCAACCGTTCCGAAGGTTTATGTGAAAGAATATCTCTGTGTGTAAACCATTCGGAAGGTTTAAAAGACGTTTCTTCTTGCTGAACCTTTTCAACGGTTTCTAGTGCTTACTCCAACCGTTCCGAAGGTTTATGTGAAAGAATATCTCTATGTGTAAACCATTCGGAAGGTTTAATTATCAATTTACTTCTCCCTTTTTAACCGTTGAAAAAGCCTACCTGAAAGAACTCCTCTGTGTGTAAGCTTTTTCAAGGTTGATTCCTTCCAATGCATCTTTAAAGAGATTTATAAAAACAGGTTTTTTATATTCAGCAGACCAGCGTCCACCGATCTCTTTCTCGATCTTTTCGGCTAATGGTTTTTCTGCAGCACATATCGTTTTTTCGTTCAAAGGTTTTCCGATAAGGGCTTTCTCCACATCAGTAATTCTCTGCGATCTTCTGAAAAGCGAACCATCCACAATGTAGCATTCTTCGATCTTATCATCCTTATCAAAGCTCATCATTACGCTGATGCTCATCCTGGTTATGTTAACTGCATTTCTTCTGCCGAGTTGATAGTAACTATGATAATATTTTTTATCAGAAAGTTTTGGGATGGTGATCGCAGTGAGGATTTCATCAGGTTGGATGATAGTTTTATAATGTCGCTCAATAAACTCTGAAATTGGAACGATCCGTTCTTCCTTCACAGAACGCAAATGCAGGTTAGCTTTATAAACTATCAGAGGAGGAACGGAATCGGCACAGGGAGCTGCATTCACTATATTACCACCAATAGTCGCTCGGTTCCTGATCTGGGTGGAACCTATCAGGGAACAGGCTTTTACCAACAGTGGAAATTCACGCTTGATAATATCATTATTTATTATTTCCGTGAAAGTAACAGCTGCTCCGATCGTTATTATATCATCTGTTTCCTTGATCTCTTTCAATTCCAATAGAGAAAAAATATTCAGCAAATTCAAAGGTTCGGTTTTATGACGTGCTTGAACAATAACATCGGTTCCCCCGGCAAGAGGAATGAATTTTCCACCTGCCATTTTTTGCAGAGATTCTTCCAGAGTTTTGGGTGTTTCCGTAATGATTTTATTCAAACGGGGAGTGATCTTCCTGTTTTTACTGGAAGCATGAGCTACTTCACTTTGACGGGCAGGCTTACGTAGATTTTTCCCCAGAAATACCTGTTCCAGAGTTAATGGTATCTGATAGGAACGCTTTCCCAGAGCAAAGCTGAGAGAATTATTTATAGCAGCAGCCGTTAATTCCAGGGTAGGCTCTCCAATGCTTTTTGCTCCGAATGGTCCGTAAATATCGGGATTCTCGACCAGAATGGGTTCTATCTCTTTGATGTCTTTAATGGTGGGAATCAGATATTCATCCAGGTTAAGTGATTTGACTTCACCGTTCTGAATGTTAAAATCTTCCAGTATTCCATAACCCATTCCCTGAGTAGTACCACCCCAAACCTGTCCTTCCGCACCTAATCTATTGATAACTTTTCCTACATCGTGAGCAGCGGTAATTTTTTCCACGTCGATCTTCCCTGTATGCGTATCGATGCGGGTTTCCACGATCTGGCAGCCGTATACATAAGTAAAGTAAGCATTGCCCTGTCCTGTTTTTTCGTCCCAGTTTACAGCGGGACCTTTGAACCAGCCGTAAGCCGAAAGATTAATTCCTGCCCAATATGCTTTTTCTGCTGCATCAGCAAACTTCACAGGTTTTATTTTAGGATTCTTAGCTTTGCGATAAATGTATCCATTTTTCCATTCGGTTTCTTCCAATTTGGAAACTTTAAGGTCTTCTTTTATGATTTCAAAAATTCTTTCTTTTACGATGTTGGCAGCCTGAATTATTGCATTACCACCAACGATCGTACCACGAGAAGCTACTGTGGGACCGCCATCTGTGATAGTGGAAGTCTGAGGTTCCAGGAACGTAATATCATCCAGCGGAACTCCCAGTACTTCAGAAGTTACCTGGCAGAATGTAGTGCGCAATCCCTGTCCATTTTCGTTAACTCCGGTGAATACAATTACACTTCCATCAGCCTGTACAGAAACAATGGCCGAGGATGCATCCGTTCCTTCTGCACCCAGCGAACATCCCCGATAACTGCAAGCTAATCCGATGCCATATTTGTATCTTCTGCTTACAGTATTAGCTTTTTTATATTGTTCGATCTTTTCTATATATTTATTTCGTTTGATAGCTTCGTCCATTACCTGGTGTAGCGATACTTTATGTTCAGATAATTTCTGTCCGCTGGCAGTGGTGCTTCCCTGTTTGAATCCGTTTATCTTTCGTATTTCCAATGGTGTGATTCCACAGATCTCTGCTATTTCATCCATCAGGGATTCCTGAGCAAATACAATCTGTGGTGAACCAAAACCTCGCATCGCAGCAGTATAAGTATTATTTGTATAAACTCCTTTTACATCGGTGAGAACATTTTCGATCTCGTAAGGTCCGGTTGCCTGAACTACTGAACGCCAGGTCACGAAGAATGTTTGAGAAGAATATGCTCCGCTGTCTGCTAGGATGTTTATCTTCATTGCTTTCAATTTGCCATCGTTATTAAAACCGACTTTATAGGTCATTATATAGGGATGGCGTTTATAACTTTCTTTCAGCGAATCTTCACGGGTGTAGGTTATTTTTACAGGCTTACTTGTAATTTTGCAAAGCAATGCTACTCGGCAGGCAATATTATTAATTATATCATCTTTTCCGCCAAAAGAACCTCCCAGGGTTGAGCCGAGTACATTCACCTGGTTCAGTTTCAATCCCATGAAAAGAGCAACTACTTTGCGGGTGGTGAAGGGATTCTGAATAGAGCCGTAAACCTTGTAACCTTTTGTGGTGTGATCAGGAGCAACTGTTATAGATTCCGGTTCGATGTAGGCATGTTCAACAAATCCTGTGCGGTATTTTCTTTCGATCACCCGGTCGGATTTGGCAAAACCTTTTTCCACATCACCTTTAATGAGTGGATAATGAACCATGATATTGCTTTTATATTCCGGATGGATCAAACGGGCACCGGGTTTCACAGCTTCTTCAATATCGGTGAGAGGTTCGATGGGTTCATACTCAACCACAATTGCATCGACAGCAGCATAAGCCTGTTCTTTGGCGGCGGCGGCAACTACAGCTATCACATCTCCGGCAAAGAACACTTCGTCTTTTACGATCGGCAGGTAATCCCTGCGGATAGGACCGACTTTCTTCTCCCCGGGAACGTCTTTATACAATCCAATCGCTTTTACACCGGGCATTTTCTCTGCATGAGAAATATCGAGTTTGGTGATCTTTCCTGCGGGAATATCTGTGTAGCGAACTGCACCGTAGAGCATACCCGGGAATTTGAGGTCGTCGCCATAAATGGCTTTGCCGGTAACTTTTTCGTAGCCATCAACGCGCCTGACTCTTTTTCCAATTACGTTTTCCATAACACATCCTTATTTTAGATATAATAAAGAAAAACCATTATTATTCAACTTTGGATTAATGTTTAGAAACGTTAGTTACTCCTTGAACGTTTAGACTTCATAGTAAGTCGCGCCTTCTATACTTACACCGAACGAATTTTTTCTTATTATTATATGATGTCAATTATTTTTCAACAATTTGGCATTCACTGAAAAAATTTTAAAGTCATTGTATTCTTTTCATTCTGAAAAGAATAAAAAGATTTTCAAACCAGAGGCTGGCAAGCATTAATCTTCATTTCTTTTGTACCGACAAAAGAAACCCGTCTAAGCCGGACAGGCTCCG
>JACNIV010000035.1 GCA_014382915.1 Candidatus Cloacimonadota bacterium
CTACTCTGGAAAGACCGATCTGGTATTGTTCATTTAATAATTCTCCAACCGTACGGACTCTTCTGTTTGCTAAATGGTCGATATCATCTATCACATCTTCATCTTTATAGACAGCGATAATTTTTTCAATAATAGCAATGAAATCTTCTTTGGTCAGAATATGAGTGTCTGGATCTATATCTAATCCTAAACGGGAATTAAGTTTATAACGGCCAACTTTACCAAGATTGTAGCGCCTTTCATTGAAGAACATCCTGGTAAATAGATCGAGTGCGATCTCGTAGGAGGGTTCTTCACCCGGACGAATTAGCGTATATATCTTCTTAAGGGCTTCTTCCTGGTTAGTAGTTTGATCTTTAGCAATGGTTTGCTCGAGTATTTTTTTAGTGATTTCAGATTTTTGGTTAATGACCGTGATAGTTTTAATTCCACCTTCGATCATTGTCTCGATCTCATCTTCACCGATTTCAGTTGAAGCCTCGTATATCACTTCACCGGTTTCAGTATTGTAAACATCATTAAATAAGAACCTGTCTTTTGAATCTTTAACATCAATATCTTCTTTTTGATAAAAATAGTTTCGCAGGTCATCATTTGTAGAAAGTCCGATCGCTCTGAGAAGTACAGTAGCGGGGAGTTTTCTTCTCTTGTCTATGAGAACGAACATAGCGTCATAGCTGTCCATATTGAATTCCAGCCAGGAACCATTGTAAGGGATCAACTTCGCGGAGTACAATATCTTGCCACTGGTATGTTTGGCTTCGCTGAAAAAGATACCCGGAGAGCGGTGTAACTGGCTTATAATAACTCTTTCGGCACCATTAATAATGAAAGTTCCCTGATTGGTCACCAAGGGTATTTCACCCAGGAATACATCCTGTTCAATAGTGCTTTTGACTCTTTTTTCACCTGTTTCTTTCAGAATTTCCTCATCATTGATGATCAGTCTCATTCGAGCTTTAATGGGAGCCTGGTATGAGAGATTTCGTTCAATACACTCTTCTGTAGAATATTTTTCTTTCAGAACAATGTAATCGATGTATTCAAGATGATAAATTCCTTTCTGATCTTCTAGAGGAAAGATCGAAGTAAGAACAGCTTGTAAACCCTTATTCATTCTTTTTTGAGGATGCGCTTCTCTCTGTAGAAATGCTTCGAAAGAATCAATTTGCATAGAGAGCAAATTGGGAACCTGAATGAATGGAAGACCAGCTTGTTCTGCTTTCTTACTAATACGGGAATAACTTTTAATTTCCAAAAGCTATGCTCCTTTTTTTTAAAATCCAAGAAAAAATCGATAAATTTATCGGCATTAAATAAAGGTAACGGAAGTGAGCATTTTTCTCACTTCCGTTAAACTGGTTTTGACTATTTGATTTCTACTGCTCCACCAACTTCCTCGATTTTAGCTTTAACAGATTCGGCTTCTTCTTTGGGAACACCTTGCACGATTGGATTTGGTGCACCATCTACTAAATCCTTAGCTTCTTTTAATCCTAATTTGGTGATAGCACGAACAACTTTGATAACCTGAATCTTCTTCGCACCTGAGCTTGCCAGGATCACGTCAAATTCAGTTTTTTCTTCAGCAGCTTCAGCACTTGCTGCAGCGCCAGGAGCAGCAACAGCAACGGGAGCAGCGGCTGTGACGCCAAAAAGCTCTTCCAACTCCTTTACAAGTTCAGAAAGCTCTATCACGTTCATTTCTTTAATAATATCAATAACTTGTTGCTTCTTATCAGCCATTATTTCCTCCAATTATATTTTATTAGTTTTTTTCTTCCTGTATTTTTGCAATTGCGTCGATAGCATAAACAAATTTTCTCAGGATGCCATTAAGTACTCCCACAAATCCTGTGACAGGAGCATTGAAACCTTGAAGAATCATAGAAATGAGAACTTCTTTGCTTGGTAGTTTGGCAAGTTGTTCCAGCTCGGATGCTTCCATAACTTTACCATCTACTAAACCAAGTTTGAAATTCGGGAAATCCTTTTCCTCCATTATTTCTTTTCTAAATTTTACCAATTCACGAGCAGGCGCCACTTCATCAATAGTTGTAGCGGCTATCGCAGTAGGACCCACTAGTTGAGAATCCAGTTCGGAAATTCCCAACTCATTCAGAGCAATTTTGATGAAAGTATTTTTAGAAATAAAATAATCAACCTCAGCATTGCGCATTCTATTACGAAGTTCATCAACTTCTTCAATATTGATGCCTTTATAGTCGATAAGCACAATTGATTTGGCATTTTGGAGTCTTTCTTTCACTTTCTTTACTTCATCGATCTTGTAAGTTTGTACCATATAATCTGCTCCTACTTCTTTGCTTCCAGGGACACAGTACCAACATCCAGTTTTATACCAGGTCCCATTGTTGATGTTATTGAGATACTCTTGATGAAAATACCTTTTAAAGCAGCAGGTCGCTCACGCAGTATAGCAGAAATAACCGTCAGAATGTTTTCTTTGAGTTTTTCCACTTCGAAGCTTAATTTACCAGCCATAATGTGAAGGTTGGAAAATTTATCTATTCTGTAAGTTACTTTCCCGCCTTTGGAATCTTCAATTGCTTTTTTAATGTCCATGGTAACTGTACCATCTTTTGGATTTGGCATCAGTCCACGCGGTCCAAGGACACGACCCAGTCGTCCGATCTTACCCATTAAATTCGGAGTAGTAATAACTACATCGAACTCCATCCAGCCAGACTGGATCTTTTCGACGAATTCATCTACTCCCACATAATCAGCACCCGCTTCTTTTGCTTCGTCTGCTTTTTCACCTTCGGCAAATACGAGAACTTTTAACTTCTTCCCGCTGCCATGCGGTAAAACAACAGAGTTCCTAATTTGTTGATCAGCTTTACGAGGGTCGACACCTAAATTCATATGAATTTCGATTGTTTCATCAAATTTCGTCTTCGGAAAATTCTTAAGTAACTTAATGCCTTCATCGAGTCCATATTTCTTTTGTTTGTCGATCATCTCATAAGCTTCTCGGTACCTTTTACTTGCCATTTACACTCCTTATTGATAATCTCCTGCTTTCAATATGGTTTAGGTGGAAGTTTAATCTTCTACCAGAACGCCCATATTTCTTGCAGTACCTTCTATCATACGCATAGCACCTTTCAAATCGTATGCGTTTAGATCTTTCATCTTAATCTCGGCGATTTTTCTGACTTGCTCCTTGGTGATTGTTCCCACTTTTTCTCGGTTAGGTTCACCTGAACCTTTTGCCAGACCTGCTTCCTTTTTGATAAGGACAGCAGCAGGGGGAGTTTTTATTTCAAATGTATAAGATTTATTTTTTTTAACATAGATAACCACAGGAAAGATCATTCCCGGGGAATCTTTTGTCTTATCGTTGAAAGCTTTACAGAATTCACCGATGTTGATTCCTGCCTGTCCCAATGCGGGTCCTACAGGAGGAGCCGGGGTTGCCTGTCCGGCTGGAAGTTGTAATTTAACTACATGTTCTACATCTTTAGGTTTTGCCATTTCTTCCTCTGAATTAAAGAATTTCTACTTGGTCAGCTTTAACTTCTACCGGTGTAACTCTTCCGAATACTGTAACCTTAATGGTCATTTTCTGTTTATCATCACTTATCTTTTCAATAACGCCGTCGAAATCGCTGAACGGACCAGATGTAATCTTGACCATATCTCCAGAAATAAAAGCATATTCCTGTTTTGCGTCCTTATCACGATCTGCAATACCGAGCAGTTTATTAACTTCGTGCTCTGTAAGAGGTTGAGGTTTTTTTCCTGATCCCAGAAAATGGGTAACACCCGGAAGACCAACAATTAAGGTATAAATTTCGGGAGTTAAATCAGCTTCCAAAATAATATAACTATTAAACAGTTTTTTCTCACGTTCAACTTTCTTCCCGTCACGAATGTGAAATGTCTTCTGGGTAGGAATAAGGATCTGACCGATCTTATCTTCAAGATCGTTACCCTGAATTCTTCTTGTAATCGCTTCTTTTATTTTAAATTCCTGGGAAGCATAAGTGTGAACTACATACCATTTCATGAGATTAACCCTTGAATAATAGTTTCCTGATGAGAAAACCGAAACCGGCATCAATTACTGACAGGAAAATCGCAACAATTGTTGACATTACGATTACTACTGTCGTACCTTCTTTCAGATCTGCTTTGGTAGGCCAACTTACATACGACAATTCGGTTCTCACATTTTTAAAAAACGTAAATATTTTTTTAAACATTTTATGCCCACTTTTTTAGATAATGGCAGGCCCGGCAGGACTTGAACCCGCAACCCCCGGTTTTGGAGACCGGTGCTCTACCAATTGAGCTACAAGCCTGCAAATTTATTACCTGGTTTGTTTATGTTCTGTATGTTTTCTGCATTTTGGGCAGAATTTTTTATAAACAACTCGCTCAGGATGATTTCTTCTATCTTTGGTAGTAGTATAATTCCTGTTTTTACATACTTCACAAGCTAAAATAATTATTTCTCTCATCCTGAAACCTTATTCCATAATGTCGCTAACGACGCCGGCACCGATTGTTCTGCCGCCTTCACGGATAGCGTAACGCAAACCTTTTTCCATAGCTATCGGGGTGATGAGTTCTGCACTGATGTTTACTTTATCGCCAGGCATTACCATCTCAATTCCTTCCGGAAGTGTGATCGAACCGGTCACATCTGTTGTACGGAAATAGAACTGAGGTCTGTAACCTGTGAAGAATGGTTTGTGACGTCCGCCTTCATCTTTTGTAAGAATATAGGTCTCGCCCTTGAATTTAGTGTGCGGGGTGATAGATTTCGGCTTGGCAAGTACCATACCGCGCTCGATCTCATCTTTGCCTATGCCGCGCAGAAGAATACCCACGTTGTCACCTGCTTCACCTTGATCCAATATCTTACGGAACATCTCGACGCCTGTACAGGTAGTTTCTACTGTTTCCTTGATGCCTACGCGTTCCAATTTCTCGCCTACTTTGACAATTCCACGCTCGATACGGCCGGTGGCTACTGTACCGCGCCCGGGTATCGAAAATACATCTTCTACCGGTAACAGGAACGGCTTGGCTGTGTCTCGCTCGGGAAGTGGTATATATTCGTCCACTGCATCCATCAGTCGCTGAATTGATTGAACACCCTGTTCACTGTCTTCTTCGTTAAGTGCCTTAAGTGCCGATCCGGTAATGAGAGGAATCTCGTCTCCCGGAAATTCATACTCGGTAAGAAGTTCGCGTACTTCCATTTCTACCAGCTCCAGAAGCTCGGGATCGTCTACCAGGTCTGCTTTGTTCAGGTATACCACCATTGCCGGTACACCTACCTGACGGGCAAGAAGAATGTGCTCACGTGTCTGCGGCATGGGACCGTCTGCTGCACTTACCACCAGTATGGCTCCGTCCATCTGAGCGGCTCCGGTGATCATGTTCTTTACATAGTCGGCATGACCCGGACAGTCTACATGGGCATAGTGACGATTCTCTGTCTCATACTCCACATGGGCTGTTGCTATTGTGATGCCACGTTCTTTCTCTTCGGGTGCGTTGTCGATACTATCGAAACTCATGTACTCAGCTGTGCCTTTTTTGCTGAGGTAAAGCGTAATAGCTGCGGTTAGTGTGGTCTTGCCATGGTCTACGTGACCAATCGTACCAATATTCACGTGCGGCTTATTCCTTACAAATTTGGCTTTTGCCATTTCTCCTCCTAAAAGACCTAAAAACCTGTCTCGCAGGCTTTGCTTTACAGTAGCTTGCGTGTTTTTGCTACCTTAAATCCACAAAACGGAAATGCCAAATTCAAATTCTAAGTTTATATGTCAATTTTTTTTATTTATTCTCTATATTTTTTATTTTTAGTAAGTTAGCCTTGAGTGGAGGTGACTAAGATTTTAGATTTATACTTCTAACGATTAAATTTTTCTAATTCTACTAAATATTCATCCTGTTTCCATAACAGCAGATTTTTTTCAATGTAATCTGATATCCTGATCAATTCATCATCATTGCGGATGATGTGGTCATAGAATGAACGCTGCCATTGAAATTCATTTAACCCGGACTAATGGATCAATTTTGATGTTGTGGTTTTAAATGAACCAATAATTTCTGAAATGGATTTTATTTTACGTAGGGACAACTCGCGAGTTGTCCCTGTTTTTTTACCCGACAGGTCGCGACCTGTCCCTACATTTACATCAATAATTCGAATTATAATATGAACATGATTCGGCATTACAACGGATTTAATTATTTTTATATATTCAAAATAATTTTCCAACCATTTTATTCTATCCTGAATGATTCTGCCTGCATCATTCAATTTCATCTTGCTATTCTGCACACACCCAAAATATTCCAGCATTCCTTGTGTGCAAATTGTTACAAAATAATACCCGGGTGTGGAATAATCGTAACCTGCCAATCGGTTGCGCTTACGGTTATGGATCATTGTATCACCAGTAAATTAATTTATTAAATTTACGTAGGGAAACGTCGCGACTTTTCCTTCAATTACATCCAAACCCATCTTCTGAAAAATCAGGATAATTTGACCGGTGTAAAATGATATAATTATTTTTTTCTTTTCTTCTCCCTTTGTGATAATGCACTACCAGCAATAGATTTTGTTCTCCCTGATGAACGTTTATCCTTTAACGCTTTTGAAGCTTTTGTTGCTACTTTTTTACTTGTTACTTTCTTTGCCATTATTATCTCCTAATTAGTTTGATAAATAAGTTAGTCTTCATATTGCTGTGAGCGAAGGGGAAAAACGATTATCTATTTCTTTTCATTAAAAGTGATTACAAAAGATTCTTCATATATTGATTCATATTAAATCCTAACAGTAACATGGGATAGTGTTTTGAAAAATATTTCATTATTTATTGAAGATTGATTTGGGGCGGATAAACCAAAAAGAACCTTATTACCACCTTTATCTAAAACACTATCATTAGAGAAACCGAAATAATAGTAAGGTATTTTAGTTTTACTAAGTTTAACAATTGTATCCCAACCTTTAAAGATAGTTGATTTAATTGGTGAATTATCATAGAAAAGTTCAAATGATTTAATATATGCAGGACCAAGACCATAGTTTGAAACATTTAAACCAATAAATTCACTACCCGTTGCTGTAGAATATTCTAAAATAAGTTTGGGTCTAACAGAGAGTTTAT
>JACNIV010000036.1 GCA_014382915.1 Candidatus Cloacimonadota bacterium
TGATTCAATACGAATGACACTATCATTATGGAAACCATCGATAATAGTTTGAGGAATGTAAGATTCATCACCGGTTGTAAGATAAAGACTACCTATTGTCATGTATTTTTCTTCGATCACCAGGTTCTCAAAATAAGTACCGGGATAAACCAGGATAGTATCACTATTAGCGCAGGCATCGATACCTTCCTGGATGGTGGTGAAGTTTCCGGTGCCGTCTTGTTTGATATGCCATGTAGTAGAGTGTAACCACGAATTAGCACAAATTAGCGCTAATAAGAGCAATAGTTTAAATCTCACAAAACCCCCTTTAATAAGCCATAGGCTTATAAATTCCCCCTTTCCGTCTTCGCTAAGCTACGCAGTAACAAGCCAAAGGGGGATTCTTTGTCTCTCTGAGGTTTACGCCTTTGGCGTGAATTCTTGCAAAGGCATTCGATGAAGAGTTTTTTCCTGTGTAGATTCTTCGTGTGAAAAGCAAGATGATTTTCTCAGAAAGACACAATTTATTATTTAATGAACAATAACCTTGCGAAGGTCGAGAATTAAAGTAAGTTTCATAACCTTCGCAAGGTGTTACAAAAATTACTTCAAAAGCAACATTTTCTTAGTCAGTTCCTTATCTTCGGTTCTAAGCTTGTAGAAATACAAACCTGAACCAACATGTTTACCATCATCATCCTTGCCATTCCAGACTACGGATTGTTCACCAGATGAGGTATTACCTGTATAAAGAGTTCTTACCTTCTGTCCTTTCAGGTTGTAAACAGTAAGCTCGATCTCTTGATCTTGTGACAAAGAGAAAGATATTTTCGTTTCCGGGTTAAATGGATTAGGATAATTGCCGTGTAATACAACATTATCAATTACAGGTGTATTATTCTGAGGATCTTCAAGATTTCCGAACATGATAACAGAACTTTTCTGTTGACCGGAAATCAGGCTTCTTTCTTCAAATAAACCTGTTTCTTTGTTAAGGACCTGGTAGCTGGTTATTGGAGTTCCTGCTTCCCGGTTGTTTGTAACGATCTCGAAGCTGAAAGGAATCGGATCACGAAGTACATTGCCGGAATAAACCAGTATCTGCTTACATGTATCTTGCACTACAACCGCTCCTACGCAAAGATCATCTTCAAAAACACCAATTTCAATTACATTTTGTGGAATATCCATTACATCGATAACTGCGTAATTCGGCAGATCACGAGTACTGAAGTATTGAGGTTCAGACCTGTCCAATTCCGGGATTTTTCGTTTGGAGTTATTCCATTGAAAATTCTTTATCGGTTCTTCGAAATAAATGATATATCCCTTGCCATATTCGAAGTTCTTGCTAATGGTAGAAGAAGAAGGTGATGCAAAGTCTGAAGAAATATAGAACCAGTCTTCTGCTTCTACAGCCAATACATTGTCGAAGATATCTCCGAAAGCATCCATGATATTTTGGGTGTAGGGAATCCAGTAGCCCACCCAGTTGGGGTATTTGGCAGGAAGCGAGTATTTCAGCTTAGTGTCGGAGGGCAACTTTGTTCCGGTTATTGATAAATGATGAGTTCCTGATTTTTGTGGATTGAGTTTGTAACCCAGGCTGGAACGAATGTCATACCTGGCAGGGTTCCATTGAAAATTGTATTCCAGCACAATTATGTCGCTATACATCAAATCCATTGGGAAGGGATAATTTTGGAAGTTGCTGAGAACGGTTCGGGCATCTGCATACTTTTCATAAATCCGCTCCAGACGCGGGAAAGATATCCAACTCCAATGATTACCAGGTAGTATTTTCATATCTTTTAGTGTGCAATCGATCAGGTGATCTCCACTCATAGCAGTTGCGAAAGCTGCTTCAAAATTAGTATATCTCTGTCCAGGTCCGAAATAGAGATCGGTTGAAAATAATTGTGTGCAAAAAATAATCAATACAAACAAAATCAAGTGTTTCATTGCTTATTCCTATGCTCGTATCTAAGTTATTTCCGATATTGAAATTAATGTTTTAAATGTCAATATCTAAAAACGTCTGTTGTCTCACGAAACTTATGCTCTTCTTTTCGCCTTCCTTGGCTTCCTTCAAAAGCCGGATACAGTTCGTGGGAATGACGGGATTGTTTCTTTTTCTTCTTTCCAAGCTCCAGCTTTGAAATTAAATAAAATTCTAAAACCTGAACGACCTTTGTAACATTATCTGGTGCGTATTTATCTCATCAAAGGGTAGAATATTGTAACTATACGAGATCTTTAATCTTAACGGTAGATCATAGCGCAACGTAAAGGCATGATAAATACCCATATTGGTATCTGTGACCATTTCTTCCGGTTTTTCGAAACGGGTTTCATAATCGACGAATAATTTCCGTGTGACATATTTTCCCATACTTACAGAGGGATTATTAAGGAATATTTCTGAGGTCAATCTTATAACATTGTTACTTTCTTCCGTATAATAATATTCCGAGTTATTTTCCGACGAATAACTGGCAAAAAGATTCTGGATAAGGTCTGTTTGCAAATGAAAATAATCGAGCCGGAATGCCTGTCTTAGCCAGTTCTCCACCGGAGATATCAGGGGATCGAGTACAGCGCTTTCCAGTCCTAATCCGGCAATTTGTATCACTTCATCCTGCAGCAGCGTTCTTTTCTGGGCAGGAGAAATTTCATTCATTGTTCTATTGTAGCGCAATTTTGCCAGGATATCGGTGATTCTATCGTTGGGATTGTCACTTTTCAGATCGAAGCGCAAAGTACCCAGCGAACTTATCCCGCTTTTATCATTATATATTTCCAGTGTGATAAGAGTTCCATCGGATGTTTTTTTATAGAATGTACCATTGATATTTGCTCCCTCACCAAATTGGCTTAAAAGCACTTGCATATAATCAAGAGTAAGGTTCGTTCCAAACATATCGACCGTTCCTTCCTCGGCAATGAATAAAGCTTCGGGAAGGATAAATTGTCCGTTCTCATATTTCAGATGTAGATATCCACCGGGTTTTAATTTCACGTTTATAGGATAGGTAACATAGCGAATGTTTTCATTAAAGTGCAGCATCAGATCAAGTGTGAAAGGCATGGGAGCCGAATCGGATTTCATCTTTACTTCTATAACTTTATTAAAAAGCTGCAGAAGGTTTTCTGTTCCTGGGGGAAAGATAACCTGTCCGTTGGAAAGATGCAGATCACCAATTATGTGAATATCATCGAAAGGTCCGTTTACAAGCAGATCATCGGAGTTTCTTCCTGAGATAATTGTTTTTGTAACCGAATTACTGGGCATGAAACCGGGCATATGAAAAAGAACACCGCTTTCATTAGTTTTAAAAAGAAAATGACCCAGGTTTAAATTTCCCAGCTTAAAATCACTGTCATCATTCCCTATCTCATTTTTTATATATAAGTTACCTTCTCCCATTCTGAATTGGAATTTTTTAATATTAAGAATATCATCTATTATGGAAAGTTCAATTTTTACCTTATCGAGTTTTTCCAACTGGTTTTTGATAGATAATGAACCTTGAGATACTTTTATATTTCCCGAAGTTATCGATAATCCATTCTCTTTCATACCGATCCGGAAATCGAAATTACTTTGTGAAGAACCACTCTCGATAATTTGCGTCTGGTGTGAAAGCAATTTTAAGAAATCTCCATCAAATCGAAGCGAAACACAATTTGTATCAGGGAAAGTGTTGCTGCTTAGAATGTTATAACCAATTGCACCGGAACCAGTTAATTCAATTTCTCCAGACCGTTTGATGAAAAATCTATTGATTTTAAGAAGAGAAGCTTCCTGAACAATAGCTACATGAACCGAATCTGCTTTGAACCTGTTGACTTTCAAATTTTCAGCAGAAAAATTAAAACTCAAGGTGTTTTCATTTCCCTGTTTTAAAAAATTTATCCCACAATTTATTTTTCCTTCAACGTTATTGTTAGGAAGTATCTGTTTCAAATCCAGTAGATCCGTTCTTCCGGATGCCTGAATTACCAATTCTGGTTTCAGGTGAATTTCACTGACAAGATCGATGATCTTTAATTCTCCGGAAGTAATTTTGCTATTTTCAATTTTGATTTTTGTATTATTACCGATCAAATTCAACTCTGCATTAAATTCCTGCATCTGCCCCATTCCAAATTTTTCGATATTGAAATTACCGGAAACATAGCCATCACCACTATTATCGTAGTTAACCTCAAAACTGGTATTACCGCTGATATCGCTGTAGGTATGATAATCCGTAAAATATTTAGCGAACTCACGCAACTCTATTTTATTACCGGAAATTGTTATACCATACTCAATAGAAGGTTTAATTCTTACCCAGGAATCAATATTTATTTTATTATTTATCCTGAATTGTTTTGTTTTAAGGCTGTCTAATGTACCTTCGGCCAGCAGGTTGATATCAAATGGCTCATAATTATATTTGGCGTTATGAGATCTGATATTTAATAATGTCTTTTTATTGGTAAGATCGATGACAACATTAGATTTAAAGCGACCATCCAGTTTGCCAAAATTCTGATCATACGCTCTGATGTTTGAAGCCAATACAATACTGAATTCATTGGCATCTATATCGAGGTTTCCGGATAGTAGAGGAAGTGAAGCACTTTTAAATGCCGAGTTCAGATCAAAGCGTTTTAATTGTAACCTAGCACTTAGTTCTTTATCTTTAATGTTTCCATTACAGGTTAATGAAATATCTCCATTTCGCTCCAGATACAGATTTACATCACTATCTTCCATATTGGCAGTTAGAGAAAGATTATCCAAAGTAAATTGTGGATTTCGCACCGACATGTTCTTCAAATGCAATGAGGCGGTCAGTTTCTTTTTGAAATTGATTTCCGATTCAAGATCTCCGTTTATTTCCAGATCATTAGATGACCAACGTAAATTCTTTGAGTCTAAGCCGAAATTCAATCCTTCATTAAAATCGTAAACACCCGAACCGGTGATCAGGTTATTTTCCCAATAAGCCTGATCGAGCGTGAGTGTTGCAGTTTTTTCTTTGAGTTCAGCAGAAAATTGAATGTCCTTAATTTCTTGTGAATAAGTTGCGATTCTGGAAGAAGTTAACTGTCCATGAATCTGAGGTGAATCAAGCTTTCCATTTATTTTAATCTCGGCAGAGGCTTTTCCATCAAGCAGGCTTAAATATTTTGAAAGGGGCACATCACGCAAACTCAGATCTGCAGATAATGAACGGTTTTTATTTGAAATATCGATAATAGCAGCAGAACCGGTTATCTCGTTATTATCCACATTAAATTCATGCCAGTTGATATTGGCACTTTTATTGTTTCCTGCAAAGGTTATTATGTCTGCACGTGCATTTCTTCCGAAAGTAGTTAGGTCAATTTTTTCCAGGTTTGCAGAATATTGCAGTTGCCCTTCATTTAATAAAGCATTTACATTTAATTTTCCTGAAAGAGAGTTGATAAATGGAAGTTGCAGGCTATCCGGGAAAAAATCAATCAAACCTAAAGAAGCCTTCTCTACATTTCCTTTGTGTAGAACTGCAGAAGCACTCAGGCTGGAATTATTGCCGTCGAAAGCGGAAAACTTAATATTGGATTTAAACGGATTATCGATGGAAAAGGAAATATTGTTCCAACTATGTTTGAATCCAACAGATCCTGAAACATACTCGATTTCAACCTTACCATTATAAATATCCAGAGCCCGGAAAAATTCTGCAATATCCGGAATTGTGATCTTCGTATTTTCTTTTTTTTCAGCCGAAGAAGTTATTTTAATTTGAAGTGCAGGTTCATAAACTTTTATGTGTTTAATAGCTCTCAGGTTCTTGAAATTGGAAAGTAATAATTTCGGTAGATTATACTCAATATATATCTGGTCGATCATCAAATTATAATTACCGGGTGAGGATATGGACAATTGCGATACTTGCAACTGTCTGTCATTAAAGGAAAAATGACCGATATTCACCTTGGCATTCATAGTTTGCGAGATGTATTCAGAGAATCTACTCTGGACGATCTCATCCACTTTTGCCAATCGTACCAAAACAAAAAAAGCAATGTTAATAACAAATACGACAGCAACAATTATTAAAAGCCACTTTTTCCTTCTCACAGAAAAACGACCTCGCTATTCTAATACTCTCAAAACACCATTTTCCAGTATATAAATTTTACCCATTTTCCGGGCAATTTCCAGGTTATGGGTAACAACAATAAACGTATGATTCTTTATTTTATTCAGCTCAACTAAAAGGTCTATCAATTCTTCACTATGTTTGGCATCCAGGTTTCCTGTAGGTTCATCGGCAAAGATGATCTCTGGTGAATTTATCAAAGCCCTGGCAACTGCAACCCTCTGCTGTTCCCCACCGCTCAACTGGTTTGGATAATGATCTCTACGCTCATAAATATCCAGTGCTTTTAACAACTTCTGTGCTTTTCCCAGACTCTTTTTGAAATTCCTGGAAGCAAGGAACATGGGCATTGCTACATTCTCTTCAGCTGTGAAATCTTCCAGCAGGTAATGGAACTGAAAAACAAATCCGACTGTTTTATTGCGAAATTCACTAATTTTCCGATCTTTCATTTCTATCTTTTTATTTGAATAATAAATCGCTCCATTATCCGGTTTATCAAGCATCCCCATCAGATGAAGTAAAGTGCTTTTTCCGCTGCCCGACTCACCCGTAATAGCTATCATGTCTCCAGTTTCTACTTCCAGATTTACATTTCTTAAAACTTCCAATCTGCCTGTTGCTTCCTGATAACTTTTACTTAAATTTTCTACTTTTAATAAACTCACCAAACTACTCCTACTTATGAATTTCTCAATATATCCGTTATCTCTAATTTTGCTATATTTTTCAGGGGGATAACTGAAGCAAAAAAAACGATGAACAACGATACGAAGAAGATAATAATCCAACTGATAAGACTGAATTCAACATTAATTTTATCCAGGAAATATACATCGCCTTTAAGCATGAAATAAGTCTGCCATCTTAAGAACTCGGCAATGAGAACACCCAGGATCGGCCCCAAACTTACAGCCATCACCGCAATTATAAGGGATTTTCCAATAAAGATCTTCTGTAATATTTTGTTTGTTGCACC
>JACNIV010000037.1 GCA_014382915.1 Candidatus Cloacimonadota bacterium
TCTTTTGTCAAACAACTTTATGTGCCTTCTCAGACACAGTTAAGTTTACACTGCCTAAAAAACAAAAAAATTTCATGATAATTTCCAGTATAAATACTTATCCTTATAAGTGCATTCATAATATGTTCTGCACTTAAAGTTAACTGAAGTTGAAAGATACTATAATGCCATTCTAATGATAAACCCTAATTATGGCATTTAACACACATAAATAACGTAAATATCTAAATAAAATCAATCTATATAAAAACATGATATTTCTGAAATTTATAAATTAATAATAATTGTAAAGCAAATTTATGATATAATAATAAAAAAGGCTGCTCATGTAAATGAACAGCCTGAAAACAAAATGGATTCTCGTTTATTATTTTCTTGTACCTTTGCTGCCTAATTTCTTCTGTCTTTTATTAAAGTACTCCACCATTAGCGGGCTGGCTACAAAGATGGACGAATAAGTACCTACCGCCACACCAATAAGAATGGCAAAAGCAAAATCGTGAATTACCGTTCCCCCAAATATATACAAACTAAGTACAACTACGAATGTAGTAAGTGAAGTTATGATAGTCCTGCTGAGTGTTTCGTTAATGCTATGGTTTATCACACCACCGTATGACTCTTTACGATAGATCTTCAAGTCTTCCCTGATGCGGTCAAAAACCACGATGGTATCGTTAAGGGAATAACCCACAATTGTAAGCAAAGCAGCTACAATCGGCAGACTGATCTCTTTACCGGTGATAGAAAATATACCAACCGTAATAATGACATCGTGGAAAAGTGCAATTACAGCAGCCACTCCGAAAGCAAATTCAAAACGCCACCAGATATAAATAATTATCCCCAGAAGTGCCCAGAAAATTGCTAGGATGGCTTTCCCTTTCAGTTCTTCACCAATCTTGGGTCCTACCTCTTCCTGTAACCTTATCATAGTTTCAGGATTAACATTATCTGGAAAATTCTTTGTAATAATGTTCACTATCTGAGTGCTTACTTTTTCTTTTGTATCACCAACAGCTTTTGTTTTAATTAAAATAAGGGTTCTTCCACTCGAATCCTTTATCTCCTGGATTTCAGTGCCTTCGATATCATTCTGAGCTAGTATGTCTCTAATTTCCTGTATATCAATTTTCTTTGCATTTTCAGTAACAGGTGACAGTTCCAGTTCCAGGGATACTCCTCCTGTAAAATCGATGCTGTATTTTGGTCCGCCATTAACCATAAGTGATACAATACCTGCAAGTATAAAAAGAGCAGAAATAATAAATGCAATCCTGCGCTTTTCTATGAAATCTATTTTTGTTTCGCCAAAAAATCTCATCCAATCCCCCTAGATACTAAGTTTATCGCGGGCTATATTGGTGATGAAACCATCAAATATAGCCTTCACTAATACGATAGAAGCAAACATAGAACCGACAATACCAATAGAAAGAGTAACAGCAAATCCTTTAATAGGTCCAGTTCCAAGCCGATATAAAACCAATGCTGTAATTAAGGTTGTAATATTTGCATCCAGAATAGTTACCAATGCCCTACTGAATCCGCTATCCACAGCGGTTCGTACTGTTTTTCCCAGTCTCAGGTTTTCTCTGATACGCTCAAAAATAAGAACATTTGCATCTACTGCCATACCAATAGTAAGAATCATACCAGCAATACCGGGCATTGTCAGTGTTCCTTCCAGCATTGTCATAATAGCAATGATGAATCCCATATTAACGATCACAGCAATATCAGCAAAAAAGCCGGAGACTCCATAATATATTATCATGAACAGAAAAATAACTGCCATACCGATAATAGCTGCCAGAATACCAGCTTGAATGCTGTCTGACCCTAAGGTGGGACCTACCGTTCTTTCTTCGATGATATTTGCCGGAGCCGGCAGACTACCTGCATTCAGCACGATTACCAGGTCATGACATTCTTCGATAGTGAAAGAGCCGGTAATACGAGCTTCACCATTCGGGATACGGCTTTCAATGGTCGGGGCAATGAAAACTATATCATCAAGAAGAATTGCCAGCTTCTTATCTATATTCTGACCGGTGATGTTTTTAAATTTCTTAGATCCGGATTTATTGAATTGCAGGTAAATATACGGTCCCTTATCTTTGGGTGAATAACCCTGACCTATCTTTGTCATTGCATTTTCCAAATATTGCCCGGTAATTTCAGCTCGTTGTTTCAAAACATAAATAGGACGTACATTATAGGGATCATTCTTATCCTGTTTACCAAGGGCAATTTGTATTCCGGCAGGAATTTGTTTCTGAAAATCATTATCTTCTAGAAGTTGTTTGAATTCAGGAATGTTTTCATATTGTATTATCATAGGATATCCGTCGTCGGAAGTAGTAAGATTGGAAAATACTCTGTTAGTAATTTCTTCTGTTTCATCTAATTCTTCTTCTGAACCCAGGATATCTAAAGCTTCTTCCTCTTTATCCACATCGGAAAATTCTTCCAGGTATTCATACTTCTCAATGTTCTCTGCCAGGTATTTATCCAACTTTTCATAAGTTTCCTGGATCTGTTCGGAATTTGCCAGCAACTTGAACTCCAGAAGAGCTGTTTTGCCAATAAGATCTTTGGCTCTGGAAGGATCTTTCAGCCCGGGAAGCTGAATGATTATTCTGTTCGTATTTCCAACCCGTTGTAGCATTGGTTCGGAAACACCGAACTGGTCTATACGGTTACGAATGATTTGAAGTGCTGTTTTTACAGCATCTTCTTTCTCTTTTTCAGTTAGTTCCAGATCTGTAAAATCTACTTCCAGTTGGATCTGAGAACCTCCCTGCAAATCCAGACCGAGCTTTAAACGTTTACTCGTCCAGAAAGAGGGCAGATTGGAAACAACCAGTGGTAGAAAATAATATGCTGTTACAAGCAGAACTACTATTATGATCAATCCTCGTATTTTTTTGTTCCTCATTAGATAAGACTCCTTATTTATTCAATTCACTATAATTTTTAGAAAGTTCAAAAAGTTATTTGGACTTCCACCCGTCAAGGATTTTGTCGTGTACCCTTAAAGCCGATATCATTATTCTCCGGTTTACCGGGAAGGTTAATTTCTCCATGCTGATTTTCAAAATTTTCAATATTCTTATGCAGTATTTGAAGAAACTGCTTGGCATGTTGGGGTGTGGTAAGAATTCTACTATAAATTTTAGCACTTGGAAGACCTGGCACTATCCTGCCGAAATCGATGATAAACTCTGATGGCGAATTGGAGAGCATAAAGAAATTGGCGTAAATCCCTTCTCCCACTTTTTCATCGAGTTTGATATTCAGTTTCTTTTTATTCATTTTTATCTCCTTAACTTTTTCAATAATTTTATACTGCTTATTTTGTATACTTTTTCTTTAATGCTAGTTCTACACAGGGTGGAATTAAGTCTTTGATGTTACCACCAAGTTCTACAACCTGTTTAATCATTGTCGAACTGAGATAAAGATACCTGTTATCGGGCACAAAGAAGATGGTATCTATACATGGTTGCAGCTTTTTATTCATCAGAGCTAATGAAAGCTCATACTCAAAATCGGAAACAGCACGCAAACCCCTGATCATTGTACAAGCATCGATCTCTACAGCAAAATCTACAGCTAAACCGTTGAAATTTCGTACTTCAACCTGGGGAAATTCGGGAAGTGATTTCCTGCACAATTCAGTTCGTTCTTCCAGGGTGAAAATGGTTTCCTTGCCCGTGATATTTGCAACTGCCAAAACTATATTATCAAACAACTTACTGGCTTTTTTCAAAACATCAATGTGCCCATTTGTGATGGGATCAAAGGTTCCAGGATAAATTGCTGTCTTCATTTGTTATTCCCTTATCCGCATTTGCGGTATTTATTTTTCCAACTCTTCAATTTCTTTGTGAATATTCTCAGACAGATTCTTATATCCATCTTTTGTTACCAGGATATCATCTTCGATTCTTATTCCAATTTTTTCTTCCGAAATATAAATTCCCGGTTCAACAGTTATGATATTGCCTGCTTTTAAAATAGAATCCCTTTTACCAATATCGTGAGCATCCATTCCCAGGTGATGGGAGACATTATGCATATAATATTTTTTGTAATCTTCTTTATTTTTTATCAGTTTGAGACGTAAGAGAGAATCAGTTATAAGTTCGACCGTTTTCTTATTAAGGTCTATCAGACCAACGCCAGGTTTAATCATCTTGATGATGCTCTTATTAATATCCAGAACTTCTTTATAAATAGCTTTCTGGCGTTGTGAGAATTTTCCTGAAACCGGAAAAGTCCTGGAAATATCAGCACTGTAATTATTATGGGAGACTCCAACATCAAGGAGAACCAGATCATTTTTTCTAATCTTTGAATTATTCTTTTCATAGTGAAGAGTAGCAGCATTTATTCCTGAGGCAATGATAGGTTTGAAAGCCAAATGTTTAATTCCATTTTTCCTTGCTTTATAAAGAAGAAGCGCTTCCAGCTCATATTCCATCATTCCCGGTTTTGCTTTTTCAATTATACATTTAATTCCATCTCCAGTAATATCGATAGCTCTCTGTAGCTGTTTTATTTCCCATTTTTCCTTAATTGTTCTGAGAGGAAGTATTATTTCTGATATGTCATCAAACTGCAGTTTTGGAAATCTATCTCTAACTTGCTTAATGAAATTCTGCTGCTTATTTAAACTTGTGTTAAGGGATGTTAGTATACCATTTACAAAACATTTTGTTTTGTTTAATAATGCCAGACTTATAATTCTATCAAATTCGTCTAAATATAATATTTTTTCAATTCCACTTATTTGCTTTGCGTCTTTGACTGTTAGCTTTTTACCTTCCCAGACTTCTTGTTCAGGAATTCCTCGTTCAATAAAGAGCATGCAGATATGTTTTTCTTTTTCTTTACTCAATATAAGAACAGCATTTGGAATTTCTAATCCAGCTAAATACAGGAAATTATTATTTTGCAAAAAATAGTTTGGATAAGCTGGCTCAGATGCAGCAAAGATGATAGCGATTTCCTTTTCCTTTAACTGCTTTGCTAATTTCTCTCTGCGTCTGTTTAATAATCTCAGATCCATTAATATACTCCTACCTGTAATTTCCCATAAATCCCATCATGTCCGGGTGGGTCGAACTTAAAACTGCCACATTGCACAGCCAAAATATGGTTGATAGTTTTTTCATCGATTCTTTTGTCAAGCATAACATGAATGCTATCTGATTGCCATAAAACAATTTCCGAGGGGAATACATTCATGATCTCATCGAATATCTTTCGCACTTTATTCGAATTAATGCTCTTCAGATTCTGAGCAACTGCTATTACTTCCACTAAAGGGATGAGATGCATAAACTTTCTGGGAACGATTTTGCAGTTTTTATCTTGAAGTTGTCTGCAGCGTTGTTGCACACCAAGGAACATTTTTTTCCCGCATTCCGGGCAGATCAGGTCAGATGGAACATTATGCCGGAAGATCACTGCTTTCGAGTGGTTGTTTCTGTTTCCACGATGTCCCGTGAGGAAATATCTTCCCTCAGCAGGATTAAATTCGGCTGTCATTATAACCTGATTTTCTCGAAGTGAATTGATAATGAAAGGATAATCTGTTTTTTCCACATTTAATATCGTGAATTCCCGCCCGATCCGGTTCAAGGCAGCACTGTGACAGTCACTATTCGAGATGAAAGTAAGCTCTGCCAGATCGGGAATGGTAGCCAGCATTTGGGGATCGGCACTTAAACCTGTTTCGATACACCTGATATTAGGTAAAAAATTTCCGTAAAATTCTATCAGCTTATCCAGGTTATTTTTGCTGCCAAAAATCCCGTCAGGAGTCATTATATGCGCAGGAATAATCTCGATAAGCGGATCGACATTCTGCATTTCAAATAATTGGTCTTCCAGTTCTCTCTGGCTTCCGCTTGTTATAAAAGGTCTGCCGATCGTATTTTTCATTCCCCATTTTTTCATTAATTTCTGCATTTTGCAAATTGAATCGAAATCCGGGAAAAAAATAAGATGATGGGCTATTGTTTTATTCTTTTTATGTGCCAGTTTTGTGGAAAGAATCACTTCCGTTTGCAGCAGGAATTTACTGGAATCTGAGGGTAATGAAAACAATCCTTCAGCTACTTCCGATAATTCCTTTTTTAGTTCTTCTGTTCGGGGAGGAAAAAGACAATCACCAGTACCGAAAACATCGATACCTTTCAGTTTCATTGTGCGGGAAACTGTTTTTAGTTCTATCTGCCCCACTCCGCCTGCATAACCGGAATGGGAATGAAGATCAACTGCTAATTGCATTAATTTCCTCTACCTTGAAAAGGTTTATAAGATTTTTCTTCCTGCTGAACCTTTTCAATGGTTTTTAAATTCATCGCCTTCAACTTAATCTTGAACTTTAACCTTGAAAAAGTTTACCAGAGAGAGTCTTGCTTATAAACTTTTTTAAGGTTTTCTATGTCCACTTCGTAATGCTCTGATCATGGAAGCTTCCGTCAGGGGTCGGACACTGTCCGCTTCCACCTGTAGAGAGATTTTGCTCGACTCGTCGCAAGCTTACAAGTCGAAGGTTCTACAAAATCTCCAATCTTTTTGCAGCTTCGGTTCCCCACTGACTGTACCTGCCATATTTATCAATTATACGCTCGTAAATGCGACGTGCTTTTTCTACTTTTTTCATATTCTGATATGATTCTCCGGCTTTCAATTCTGCCGAAGCTGCCCAGTGAGTGAAATCGGGATAGTTATACCCCACTTTCAGAAATTCGGACACAGCAGTTTCATATTGATCCATCCCAAAGTAAGATTCGCCGATCCAGTATTGAGCTTCCGCCTGTGTTTCAGCATCGTTTAGAAGAGGAATTGCACGGGAAAACATTTCCGCTGCATTGGCATATTTCTTATCACGGAAATGACAGAACGCAATGTCGAATATCGTGTTAGCTTCCAATTCCTGGTCACCCCAGCGTTCCAGAATGATCTGGTAAGCTGCTATTGCTTTTTGCCACTCTTCGATGGTTTTACATACAAAAGCAAAATTACGGGCGGCATCGAAAGCAAGCTCTCCATCCTGATC
>JACNIV010000038.1 GCA_014382915.1 Candidatus Cloacimonadota bacterium
TATAGCAGTAATCTCCACTAGCAAGACCAGGATCGGGGTACATTGTGTTGGTAGCCGTACCAACCTGTTCACCATCCCTTTTTACATTGTAAATGACAAAGTCTCTACCTTCTGAGATCGGGTCCCAGGTTACCATTACGATCGGATAGTTGAAAACTGCTTCTACACCCTGCGGGATCGGAAGAATTATCTCTACATTTGCCAGGTCAGAAGGATCAGATTCACCATCATCAAACATAGCAGTTGCATAGTAACCATGTGTTCCAGGTTCTACGCCTACATCGGTGTAAGTAAGAATGTCAGGATCTTCGATGTAAATTATCTCTGCACCATCTTTGTAAATCTTATAACCTAAGAGTATTCTGAGATCATCACTAGCTACTGTTTGAAAAATTCGTTCATTATTATAATGCTGTATTTTGCTGTTGAGTTTAACAGAAGTTCTGGTTGCAATTCGAGGCATACCTGAACCCGTACCCATGTTAGCTGAAAATCTCCTGGCTTGAACAACTCCATCTACTTCCTCAGCCATGATCCACAGATCCATCAGGAAGTCTCCAATACCGGAGAGTGACATTCCTGCATAATTTGCCAATGGACCATAGTATGATAATCCATCGGGTCCTACATCATCACTGTCTATACAGGGATATGCATCCGAAGCTACATTGCCCATAGGCTCCATGAATACACCTACAAGGCCGGTTTCAGAAACAGAACCAAGATCGATCTCTTCTTCCCAGATATCGTTACCGGTGGTTTGAAGACCCGTTACTACTGCTAATTCTGTATATGTATCCCAATCTACGATGTGAAGTGCGTAATCCCAGGTACCGTAAAGTCCCCAGGAAGAATGACGGAAGTCAAGCATTTCAAGGGTTACATCGGTATAACCGGAAACATCGTAAACCACGCCATAACCATAGTCAAATGACTGAAAATAACCATTAACGGGATTACCATCGTGCTGGATCAGTTCATATAATTGTCCGCCACCTGCCGGTGCTTCCCAGGTGAAATGTGCATAATCATCAATGCATTCAACTGCCAGATTTTGAGGAGGTTCGGGCACCTCGACTTCAATTGTGCCATAAAGACCAAAGCTCAGGTTGTAATCAACATAACCGGCATATGCGATAGATCCAATTGTCCAGGTTATACAACCCGTACCAAAACCATCACCCGGGTTCCGCCAATAGAATTCATAACCTATAGTTGGTGCAGCCTGCTTGGTCCAGAACCACTGTCCACTTGTACCGAAATCTATACGTCCCTGAAAGCCAAGCCAGTAAGTACCTTCCGGTAAAACCGTATCCGGAATCAGGCAATCCAGGTCTCCGGTAGCGGTAGGGCTAGCAGGAACATCCAGATATTCATAAAGCAATGTTCCCGGCATACCTGCATCATCTGCATAAAAGCGTACGTTCCCCAGGTCGCAGGGACCGGTAGCGCTATATGAGCCAAGAATTACTACTTCATTAATAGTCCATGTTTCACTCACAGGAACTACAAATTCATCAGCACCCTCAGCATCATAGAGATCGAACGACGCTTCAAAATCCTGAGAACTAATTCCACCTTCTTCTGATATATTCGCAAGTTGTTCATATAAAATATCACGCGTACCGGGATTATGTATAAAGGTGCCAGTATTATGAGCTCCCGGACGAGAGTTAAGGGTGATATCTGCAAAAGCACTAACTGTGAACACGAGGATGGTTAAAAAAATCATCATTTTTTTCATTTAATTTCTCCTTTATTTTTAATTAATTTTATCATAATTTTATCTTCGATAGAAAATATCATATTTATCCATTACTTTATTTACGATGGTAAAGGTTTAATTTTCTTTTTGAAATTAACAATTTAATTCTCATATTTTATATCCTCAATTTTATAAAATTTATAAATCCTGAAACTCAAGTATCTTTAATTATTTGCTGTTTTTTTTGTCAACCCTTTCTCAATATTATTTTTAAGCAAATAATATTTTAAAAAAGAAATCTCAATTATATGTTTCGGAAAGGTGTGGTGCTGTTGTAGGTATTCATGAATTCCTCCAGCATTAGCGGGACGGGAATAACAGAGATGAAGATAGTTTTTTTATCCTGTGTTAGACTTGACACAAGTCTGAAAGATCTTGTGTCAAGTTGACTGATAAAACTTAAGTCAAGATCATCCGGCAACTGCCGGATAACTTAACTCAAGATTTTTTCTGTAAACCCTGATCCAGAAAAAAAACGCCCGGCTTTCACCGGGCGTCATATTTTATACAAGAAGTATTTATTATAATTAGATAATATCAGGTTTACTCTTCAAAAAAGGCTGGGAAAAAAACAATGACAATTTTTTATTAATTTTCAACTTTGGCGAATAAAATATTTAAAAAAAATTTCTGGGGAATTATTGAAAGAAATATTATTTTCGGAAAGAAATCAATTAGTTGCATATATTTTGATTATTTTTAGTGCTCCTTTTATTATGTGTAAATATTATCTGCAACCTTTAATAGGAGATATATCCGAATTAGCTTTCAAGGTTCTGGGATGCAATATAAAAATAGTACCTTTGTGTTTTATTATTTTCCTGATATTTATTATTTTCATATCTATTAAACATATAAATATGTTCAGAATTTTTTCAGCCATATTTATTTTTTTCATTATCTTAATCGGACAATATATTTCTGATTTTTATTTGGGAAATCCAATTTATGATATTCAAAACAACTGGCATTATATTGCGTACACATTATTTTCATATTTAATGTATCGGTATTTGAGTTATAAAAAAATTACTCCTGCAAAAATCATTTTTTTTACTTTTTTAGCTGCTACGATAATATCCACAAGCGATGAATTTTTTCAGCTTAATATGACTAATCGCGTGTTTGATCTCAGTGATATCGCAAAAGACATCCTGGGATCTGTTATAGGATTAATATTGATATTTTTTATAATTGAAAATGGAAATATTATCCGTAATGGTTGGCATTTCAGACAAAATAAAATCTCTGATTATTTGAAGAATCCTTTATCTTTGTTATTTCTGGAATTAGTATTCGCTATTATTTTCCTCAGTTTCACTTCAATTCTCACTGATAAACCGTTAAGGTTTAATGCTGTTATTATATCACTGACATTTTTTGTTCTGTTTTTTATCGTATTTCATTTATCTACTTATAAAATCGTTAAATTCTTTTTATTAATATTAATTATTATTCAACTAATCTCATATGGAATTTTTTGTAAGAAAAATATCATTTATAATGCTCACAATATTATCATATATAAGGGAATTCCAATACCATATTTTGATGTTATGTTCTTTGAAAATGGGTTATTTAGATTAGTCGATAAAAAATCTTTCTTTCGATATGTTGATCTAATTAGATTAAAATATTTCACTAATGATATTCTTTTACTGGAAGTGGAGAAACCGGAAAAGGCGGCAATGGATTTGCTAAAAAAGAGAAAATGCAATTTACTGTGAATAAAGAGAAGAAAAAAATGATGCAGGTTTTAATTTTAAAAAATCGTGATGCTGTTACTATGTATAATAATTTAAAGAAACAAAATAAAAAGGTTGTTTTTGTACTCCATCATGAATAAGAAAAAAGATAAACTAACATTAGAATCCATAATAATTTCTTTCATTCTCTTTTTAATTATCTGTATTATAATCAGCATAGTTTATATGGAAAAAACAGAATCGAGATTATTTACAATACGTACTGAAAGCGGTAAAATATCCGAAGCAACAATATTTTTTGATTTTGCTACACAATCTCTAAATGAAGAAAAAATCCCGGAAGCAATAACATATTATGAAAAAGCGATTACTTTCGATCCCGATTATTGCGAAGCTTATATTAATCTAGCAGTTGCATATGCAAAATCAGGAGAGAATCAAAAAGCAATACAAACCCTGAACAAAGTCCTCCAAAAAGCCCCGGATATAGACCATCTTGCATATCTCAATATGGCTCAGGTTTATAAGAGATTCGATAATGAAAAAGCTGAACAAGCTTATAAAAAAGCAATTAGTCTTCATCCCTTTCCTCAATATGCTTATTTTAATCTTGGTGAGTTTTATTGGAGTATTAAAAAATACGATGAAGCTTCAATTAATATAAAGAAAGGCCTGGAGCTTCAAAATATTGAATCATATTATACTGGTGCTATTAAAACTGGAATTAAAACCTACTCTGATTTTCCGGAAATTATTGCTAATTTAAAAAAGATCCTGAATACAGTTACTTCAGATGAAATTAAACAGAAATTTGATTTAATCGTTTTTAATCATTACTATATGAAGAATAATTCGTATATTGCAGAAAAATGTGATCAAGTCGGTTACTATTATCTTCGAAATAGAGAATTTAGTGAAGCATCCGAATATTTTGAGAAATCAATACAATATTGGAATTCAAAAAATAATCGGGCTTATAATCATTTAGAAACTGTTAATAATAACTTGAAGAAAAAATAATTCTCAATTTCCATAAATTTTCCCGATCTAATTTCTATGTTTTTCGCAGAGATTCAGGTTAATATTTACGAGTAAAATATGTACCCACAAAAGAATAATATCCGCTCGGCTTTCACCGTGTAGGAAATGTTGTCCCGAATGCTTTCGGAACGAAATAAAAAAACGCCCGGCTTTCACCGGGCGCTATCACTTCAACCATTGCGAAGGTCTGTGACCATTCGCAAGGTTTTGATGTTTACTTCATAAGAATCATCTTCTTGGTTGCAGTATATTTTTCAGCTTTCATTTTGTAGAAATAGATACCACTGGAAACAGGTTTTCTGTTATCATCTGTACCATCCCAGGTTACAGTATAGTTGTTAGCATCACGTTGTTCATCTACCAGCGTTCTTACAAGCTGTCCTCTGATGTTGTAGATCGTTATTTGAACATGAGATTGCTTGTTAAGAGAGAACGCAATCTGAGTATCGGGATTGAACGGATTCGGGAAGTTGCCACGCAGTTTTGTTACAAGAGGAATAATATCCCCGGCATCATCTGGTTGAAATGTAAATGGATATTCCATGACTATAGATTCTCCATCATCGTAAACTGCAGAAACACCAGCAATATAATCCTGATTTATTACCAGGTCTTCATATTGCCATTCAGTAGATGTGGTAGTTCCGATTTCATTGATCATATCATCAAGGAAGACGTTGTAACCCAGTAGATCAGGTCCGGGAGGAGCATCCCAGGTAAATAAGCCTGTAGCTTCATCAACGAAGAGATTGCTGGGTGGAATAAAACCGGTAACGGTTAGAGTTACAGGGATCACATAATCATCGCCACGAGTTGCAGTATAATTGGAGTTATTATGGATCAACAGGTCGGCTGTGAGTACATCACCTATAAGAAGCTCTGCTGAATCAAACGTAACTTCAACAACAATAGAACCACCGTTGCCCGGAACTGTTGCGGAAATGTTGTTGGTAACTGCTACCCATGTTGAATACGGAGCTAACTCATAACAGAATATCATGTCTGGAACTCCCTGTTGTAATCCTCCGATTGTTACAATACCGGATACATAATCTGTAGTTAAAAACAAACCGCCGGCAATTCCGCTGGGATCGGGTAATTCAAGTGTTGTAGAATATGATACTCCTGTAAGCGTATTAGTTGTAAGATCAAATTGATGTATTAACTGCGGTGTTCCAGCACCAGCTCCCTGGTCATAAATCCAAAGATATGGACCACCGGTCACGTTATCATAAGCAAAACCATAAGTACCCGCTAATCCACAATTAAATGTAGAAATGGTTGTACCATCACGAGCTATAAGACCAATTGGATCAGCCCAATTTGTAACATAGAAAGCATCAAGATCGCTATCATAAGCAATAGCTCTAACGCCAACAGATGAACTAATGGTACCAATCAATGTTTGTGTATCAAAATCCATTTCATAAATTGTGTTACCTGCGTTACCTCCATAGAAGTGTGTTCCATCATAAGCAAGATCACGAAGGCCGGTAACTCCAGGTATCGAGAATTCCGAAACTAAAATACCATTAATATCATATTTATGAATCAGGCTGGCTGCCCAGCGCGTAGAATAGAAGTAAGTGCCATCAAACTCTACTCCGGCATTGCCGGGTGCTCCAGAAGCTGCTGTTGCATCAAAGCTAAATTGAAGATCCCACATATCTCTGATAAGTTCTACAGGTGGTTGAGCAACAAATGGGCTCACATCTCTAACAGAATTATTCGTTTTCTTAACTACAGGTGAATTAGTTACGTTAGATGTAGTTCTTGAATTCTGTACTTTTTGAGTATTGGAAACTCGTCTCACACTAATTTCTGCCGGATATTCGAAGCTGATATTATATTCAAGTTCACCTGGACCATCATTGGTAATGGTGAACGTTTGGATTGCTGTTGTATCAGGTGGCAGGTAACATGTAAGTTCGGTTACATTAACAGCAACTTCTGACCAGAGCATATTGATATTCTGAGGGGTTGTAATAGTTGCTTCGATTACCACGTCTTCCACAAGGGCTGGAAGGTAATACTCATGTTCACATTCTACATCATAAGTCCCAGTAACAATACCATCGATGAAGTAGTATCCGTCCGCACCGGAAGTACCGCTGTATAGACCTAGTGTAATTTCTGCATCTGCGATCGGGTTGGCAGTACCAAATTCAAGTACATATCCATCAAGCGAACCAAATGCTTGTTCATAGATACGAACATCATCTATATACCATCCCGGATATTGAACAGAGCTATCCGAACCGAAATGCCATCTTACTAAAATATTCTCTCCAACAAAGGCTGCGAGATCGAATTCTGCCAGTTCCCAGAACATCTGATTATGTCCACAGAAAATCGGTTCTCCACTTAATGGATTGGAAGTATTTGCTGTTCCGGTATAACCGGTAAGTGGTGTAATTACTGACCATGATGTACCACCATCTGTAGAAACTTTTACATTGCCTCCATCATAACTTGCTTCGATATCATACCAGTGC
>JACNIV010000039.1 GCA_014382915.1 Candidatus Cloacimonadota bacterium
AGCAGTAACGAATATTACAGGAATATTTATGCGATCTTTTATTATATGTGCCAACTCAATACCGTTAATTTTTCCAGGTAAAACAATATCAACTAAAACTAAATCCGGATGCTTTTCCTCAATTATTTTTAATGCTTTTCCTCCAGATTCTGCAATGTAAGTATTATAACCCAAATTTTTTAAGTTGATTGCCAAATTTTGTGCAATAATATCTTCATCCTCGACTATTAAAATTGATTTCATTTTAATTCTCCTGCTCTTTTAAGTAAAATATTAATAATGCTTTAATAAAGGCAACCTTCCTCATACCAACTTACTTGTTCCACGGGTAGGTTATCTCCTTTCCAGATTGAGGGATTTGCTCCCATTACTTCTTTCCATTCCTTTTGGGTTACTTCATATTTCCCAATATAAAAATCGCTTATAGTAACTGAATGAATAGGCTTTTCATCTTCGTATTCATTGCTGCCCATCTGGAAAGTACCGCCTTGCACGAAGACCATTCCTTCAGTACTTCCCACTGAGCAATTGGATTGAGTTTGTTCAGTTCCTTTTTCCAAAGATATATTCGCCTGTGTTGTTGAATCCATTTCTGTTTGCACAATGAGTACAGCTGCAAATTTGCCGTTAGCATCCCTTACTTCCAAATTCATGTAGGTTTCAGGTAGTTCTTTAATGGATTCCACCCGTAGTGTACCGAGAGCGTTTAATTGTGCCATTAATAAAGTAAAAAAAATAACAAATAATATCTTTTTCATTCCTTCCCCAAAAGTTTAGTTTATCAATGTTAGAATTCTTTTTTGTATTATTAAACTTTTGTAAAGAATTTTATTAATTTTCCGAAATTTATTTTAGATTCCCGTTCCCGTCAAAAGCCGAACACAGTCCACGGGAATGACAAAAACACATTCTTCCACAGTTTCTCCTCTCCCTGTGGGAGAGGATGGGTGAGGGCTTTTACCTAAGCAAAGTCCTCATAAACTCATCTTCCCGAATCAAACCAAATGAACCTTTTTTACAGCTATCTTCATTATATTCTGTTACATCATCGGGCTGTAAATTGGGATTATAAATAATGAACGGCACCGGATCGTGAGTGTGAGTACGAACTTCGCAGGGTGTGGAATGATCCGGCAGAACCGCTATTGTTACCTGCTCTTTCATTTTGGATGTTTCTTCAATAATGTATTTTACAACTCGTTTATCCAGATATTCCAGAGCTTTTATCTTCAGGTCCACATCACCGGCATGACCGGCTTCATCTGTGGCTTCCACGTGCAGGTAAACCAGGTCGTGAGTTTTAATAGCTTCGATCGCTGCTTCTGCTTTACCTTCGTAATTTGTATCTGTAAGCCCGGTTGCTCCTTCCACTTCAATTACATCCATTCCGGCAAAAATACCCAGTCCTTTGATGATATCTACTGCGGAAATAACAGCACCGGTAACACCGAATTTATCTTTTAATGTCCGCATTTGCGGTTTATAACCAGCAGACCAGAACCAGACGGAATTGGCAGGATCTTTACCTTTTGCCATTCGTTTTGTATTCACCGGATGATCTTTTAGAAGTTCCTGAGATTTTAAAATCAGTTCATTCAGAAGTTTCGCTGTTTCTTTTCCCTTCTCACTGGTAGACTTTATCAATACATCTTTGAATGGTGTTCCTGGTACATCGTGCGGGGGAGTGAATTTAAGGTCATTAATTCCATTCTTTACAACCAGAATATGCCTGAAGCTGAATCCAGAATAAAAGCGAATTACATCATCAGCCAAATTTTTATTCAGGAATTTAATAAGAATATGTGATTCCTCGGAACTTATATGCCCTGCAGAATGATTCTTGATCTTTTCATCTTCGATGCAGAGCAGGTTACAGCGCATTACCAGATCGGTTGGAGCAATTTCAACGCCAATACTTGCGCCTTCCAGCACACCTCTTCCCTGGTAAACTTTACGCACATCATATCCCAGAACTGCCAGATTTGCCACCTCACTTCCGGGTGGCATATCTTTCGGTATAGTTTGAAATAATCCGCATCTTCCCCATTTACACAGTTTATCTATATTCGGAATATCGGCTACCATGAGTGGTGTTTTGTTACCCAGTTTTTCTATTGGACGGTCGGACATGCCGTCACCCAGAATTATGATGTATTTCATTTTTCCTCGAAATTAGTATTTAGATTTTAAATAAGTTTTGAAATCTTTATATTCATTTTCAATTTTATCGTAGGATTCTTCTTTTTCCTCGATACCTTCCAAACTGGGTGGAAGAGTTGGATCAAAGTTCAAAATTTCTCTGATCTGTTCTGGGAATTTTGCCGGATGAGCTGTTTCCAGGGAAATACAGAGTTGCTTAGAATTATCATATTCCGGATTATCTTTCAGGAATCTCTGCAAACCTGCCCACCCAACCGAACCATGTGGTTCCAGAAGCAATTTATGCGCTTTGTAGGCATCGGATATCATTTGTTTTGTTTCTTCATCATTTATACTTACAGAGTAAATTTCTTTTTGCAGAAGCTTCATATCAGGTGCTTTGCTTATGTAACCGGTTTCATCCATCACTCCACCATACAAAGCAACTAAACGTGAAAGATTGCTGGGATGACCAACGTTCATAGCGCTGGAAAGACAATTCAGGGAAGGTTCTATCTTCTTATATATTCCTGTTTTCACAAATTTTGGAAATTCATCATTCTCATTTGTAGCAATTACGAATTTCTTCACAGGCAGTCCCATTTTGAAAGCGAACATACCACCCATCATATCACCAAAATTTCCTGATGGAACAGAGAAAATAACCTCTTCTTCATCTTTCTTTCTTAATTTTGCAAAGGAATAAAAATAATAAACGATCTGCGGAATTAGCCGCCCAATATTTATGGAATTAGCAGAAGAAAGATGAAGGTAATCCAGGTCGGGATCGGCAAATGCCTGTTTTACTAATGCCTGACAATCATCGAACTTTGCATCCAGTGACACAATTTGAACATTCTTGCCGAGGGTCGTCATCTGTTTTCGCTGTCTGTTTGTAACTTCATTTTGCGGGAAAAGTACAATGATCTTGATATTATCCAATCCATAAAATGCATTGGCAATGGCGCTCCCCGTATCACCCGAAGTAGCAACCAGAATTATCAGATTTCGTTTCTCTTTTTTCAGATAGAACTGCATCAATCTGCCCATCATACGAGCAGCGAAATCTTTGAATGACGCTGTGGGACCTTGATCAAGACGCATTACAAATTTATTGTCGTAAACGTGTTCCAACGGAACTTCGTAATTATAAGAATCTTTCACGATTTGCAAAAGGGTTTCATCCGGAATTTGTCCTCGCAGGAATTTTTTACTTATTTCAAAAGCAATTTCATGATATTCCATTTCAGAGAATTTTCTAATTTCCTCTTTTGAAAATCTTGGAATTTCCTGAGGCATGTAAAGCCCCTTATCAGGTGCAATGCCTTTCAGTAAAGCTTCCCTGAAAGTAACGGGAGTTGCTCTCAGATTTGTTGAATAGAATAAGATCGGTTTAATCATTTTTTTCCTCAATTTTTACCTAACTTTCCGAAATCTCTTTCGATGAGATTCTGTGAGATAGGTTTCGTAAAGTTCTCGGAAAGTTCTAATTTTTTTAAAACAACCCTTTAATATAACCACCATCTACTTGCAGTGAAACACCAGTGATATATCCTGCGCCCTGTGAAGTCAGGAAGGCAACAACCTGGGCAAATTCTTCCGGTGTGCCAAGACGTTTCATTGGAATGTCTTTTTCTAATTTATCGTAGAAATCCTTAATTGTTCCTTTTCCACTTTCTGCAAAAGCTTTAGCCAGATTTTCAACTCTCTGCGTTCTGGTGTATCCCGGGCAAACAGAATTAACAGTTATCCCAAAGTGGGCAACTTGGTTGGATAGTGTTTTCAAATAACCTGTCACACCCGTTCTGGCTGTATTGGAAAGTATCAGGTTATCGATGGGCTGTTTCACCGAAACCGATGTCATACCGATGATCCTTCCCCACTTGTTTTTCTTCATGACAGGAATAGCGAGATTACAAAGATTAATTGTACTTAGTAAATTCAGTTCCAAAGCCTTCCGATAATCATCCAGTTCAAAATCTTCGGCAGTTCCAGCAGGAGGTCCCCCAGCATTGCATACCAGAATATCCAATCTGCCAAACTCTCCAACTATATGGTCCACCATTCCTTTTACCTGGTTTTCATCTGTCACATTACAGGCAATTGTTCTTACATTTCCACCAGCATCTGCAACGATCTCATCTGCTGCTTTTGTAAGTTTGTCTAAAGATCTTGAGCAGATAACCACTCTGGCACCTTCCAAAGAAAGACGCCAGGCTACTGCTTTACCCAATCCCTGGCTGGCAGCAGTAATAAGAGCAACTTTATCTTTTATCCCCAGATCCATTTTTTCCTCTTACAATTGTGCTTTCACGCAATCAGATAATCTTTTTACAGCTTCTGCTAATTGTTCTTTTGTAGCAAATGAGAAATTGATCCTCATATGGTTTTTAGCAGGATTTTCGCCGTAAAAAGCATCCCCCGGAACAAAGGCAACTTTGAATTTAATCGCTTCCATAAAAAGGTCATTTGTGTCGATATGTTCGGGAACTGTTACCCACAGGAAAAGTCCACCCTCTGGCTTTGTCCATGTCACACCCATTTCCGGTGGAAAATATTCTTTCATGGTTTTTAGGAAGACATCCAGTTTTTCGCTGTAATAATCTTTGCATTTATTCATGTGCGCATCGTAATCCATTTCAGTAAGAAAAGCTTTGCAGATGTCCTGGTTATATTTTGGTGTATTGAGAAGATTGCCGCCTTTGATATTACTCATTTTTTCAATTACAGCTTTCGGACCAATGTTGAAGCCTACACGAATTCCAGGGCAGAAGATTTTGGAAAAAGTGTATAATCCGATTACATTTGTACCTTTTCTTTTCTGATCTAATGAAAATATAGATGGTATCGCTTCTCCGCTATAACGCAGATCACGATAGGGACTATCCTCTACTATAAGAATATCGAATTCGTAACTGATATCCAGAAGAGCTTCTCTTTTTTTCAAACTGGTTGTAATTCCAGTAGGATTTTGAAAATCGGGAACAACGTAAATGAACTTTGGCATCGTATCCATTTTCTGTAATCTATTTCTGTATTCATCCACATTGGGTCCGTCTGCTTCGATATCGATTCCGATAATTTGCGGATTCTGCATCTGAAAAGCTACAATAGCTCCTGCAAAAGTCGGACGGTCGAGCATTATTAAATCACCGGGATCAAGAAATAATCTGCCGGTAAGATCCAAACCATGCTGACCTGAAGATGTAACAACAACATTTTCCGGATCGAGATAAATACCATCTCTTTTCAGGAATTCGATAATCGCCTGGATAAAATCCACTTCCCCGGGAACAGAAGAATACTGGAATACTTTTTCCAGATTATCTGCAAGTAGTTTCTGGGATGCTTCTCTCATACCCGATTTTAAAAACATATCAGGAGAAGGTAGTCCTCCAGCTAAAGAAATTATTTCCGGATTATTCAGATACTTGAAAATTTTCCCGATCGAATATCCTTCGAAATCTTTCATTATATCGGAATATTTTGATTTCCAATCTTTTATCATAAATACCTCTTTTCTTTTAAACTCGACTCGAGTTAAAACCCAAGTCGGGTTGGAGATAACAAGCTAAACCTTCGGAAGGTTAAGAATTATTGAACGTTCCATAACCTTCCGAAGGTTTTAAATTTTCTTAATATGAACTTCCACCAAACAGTGTTTTTATACCTTTTTTCATAAATGCTTTTCCGTCTTTTGTGGCTCGTAAAGATTTGTAAAAAATTACATCACCGATCTTTTCTGCATTTACATTTCGTTCTTCTTCAGATAAAAAATAAGTTTCCATTGTATCCATCTCGCGTGCTGTTCCATCGCTCTCATATTTGAAAGTCATATCTGTTCCACTTTCCAGAACTGTGAAGGCATTGTTCGTCCAGTCAAAACCAGCTATTCCGAGGTCTGGATTTATACGAATATGAGCGGCAAGACTAATGCCTTTAATACCACTATCTTCCAGTTCTTTGGCACATTGAATAAAAATTTCCGGACTTACACCATTTCCAATATTGATCTCATATAATGGAGATGTCATATCGTCACGAATATACTCTTTCATAATATTCAAAAGCATTCTGAACTGAACCAGATTCTGTGTAGCCAGCAGCATGGAAATTTTTATATAAAGATTGGGAATATCCCGACCATAATAGCAAATAGCAACAATAGTACTCCAACTGGGATTAAGAAAGAAATCAGCACCATTTGCCAGCGCAGTTCTGGTAATTCCATCCAGATATACGAGGTGATTATCATTAGCAACCTCTATACCGCCAAAATTACCAAAGAAAGTTCCCTGATTTTTCAGAATTAGATTGGATAACCCGTTTCCGGCATCTGCTCTTTCAAACTTTTTTCCTGTAACTTGTTCAAGCTTTTGAAATCCACTTTCAAGCATGGGAATACCGATCAGGTTCGTACTGCAGAACTTGGAAACTTTCATAATGTTTTCTGCCATTGTCAAGGTAGCCATCAGATCACCATTATAGATGTAATTATCTGTTAATGCTACTACAGAAATAAATTCTGATGGAACAAAACAAGGTTCATCTGAATTCGCACTTTCTGCGATTCTTTTCATGGCATGATGAGTTACCTTTGCTCCCTGCCAACCTGAAACCTGGGCTGTAGCAACACCAAAATTATTATTATATTTGATGTTATTTTCCTTTTCATAATCTCCGGCTTTGGCAAATTTCTTCACTAGATCTTCAGCTTCTTCTATCATTTTTCCATAATCTTTTTCTGCTAATATCTTTTTCCTGGTTTCGAAGTCTCTCATTTTCCTGATAGTTTCAGAAATCTCTTTTGCTCCGCCATAAAATTCCTTCAATGAATCCATT